>NZ_JACNDD010000049.1:0-42929 GCF_017351395.1 Pseudomonas sp. FW305-28 | reverse complement strand
AGCGAGCTTGCTCGCGATGGCGGCGTCCCAGTCACCGCCAGTTGGCGCCATGCCCTGGGGTCAAAGCCCCACATCCGGCAACGCCGGCCGATTGGCCATGGCCTTGGCCATGATCTGCTCCACATACACTCGGTCTTCCTCAGGCAAGGCCAGGCGCGGTGGGCGGGTGAGGGCGCTGCCGCGGCCGGCGATGGCTTCGCACAGCTTGATGCATTGCACCAGATCGGCGCGGGCGTCCAGGTGCAGGATCGGCATCAACCATTCGTAGATCGGCATCGCTTCGGCGAACCGTCCGGCGCGGGCCAGGCGGAAAATGGTCTCACCTTCCTTCGGGAACACGTTGGACATGCCCGAGACCCAGCCTTCGGCGCCCACGGCGAGGCTCTCCAGCACCACGTCATCGAGACCGGCGAACAACACAAAGCGATCGCCGACTTCGTTGCGCACGTCGATGAAGCGCCGGGTGTCGCCGGAGGAGTCCTTGAAACACACCACGTTGTCGCAATCGGCCAGGGAAATCAGGATGTCCGGCGTCACGTCATTCTTGTAGATCGGCGGGTTGTTGTAGACCATCAGCGGCACATCGGCGTGGCGGGCCACGTAGCGGAAATGCTCGGCGGTCTCGAAGGGTTTGGAGCCGTAGACCAGCGCCGGCATCAGCATCACCCCGTCGACCCCTACCTTGCGCACTGCGTTGGCGACCTTGGCGGCCTGCACGCTGGTGAACTCGGCCACGCCGCAAATCACTGGCACGCGGCCACGGGAGGCGTCCACCGCGACTTCGGTCACGGCGATTTTTTCCTCGGCGCTCAGGGAGGTGTTTTCCCCCACCGAACCGCAGACCACCAGGCCGGAAACACCGTCACGGATGACGTTGGAAATCACTTGGTGGGTTTTTTCCAGGTTGATGGAAAAGTCATCGTTGAATTGCGTGGTGACGGCGGGGAAAACGCCGCTCCAGTTGATGCGTTTGCTCATGGTTGTCTCCGGTGGTTAACGGTATGTGGCGAGGGGATTTGTGGGAGCAAAGCTTGCTCGCGATGCGGACGCTCGGTTCCCCTGGAAGACCGCGATATCTTCATCGCGGGCAAGCCTTGCTCCCACAGAGGGGGGCGAAGCCAGTTCAAAAAATTCATGCGCCAGGCCAGGTGTCGGAAAGCCGATAGCCCTGGGGCCACGGGTCGGCCGGGTCGAGCAACAACTGATGAATCCCGGTGATCCACGCCCGTCCGGCGATGCATGGGTAAATCGCCGGGCGTCCGGCCACATCGGTCAGTGAGTCGATGCGGCAGTGGAATTCGGAGCCGATGATCGAGCGGCCGATAAACCGCTCGCCCACCTGCATCAACCCCTTGGCGTGCAGCACCGCCATGCGTGCCGAGCAGCCGGTGCCGGTGGGGGAACGGTCGATCTTGCCGGGCTGGATCACCACGGCGTTGGCGCCAGTGGCGATGCCATTCTCCTGGACGATGGGCGCGGCGATCTGGCAGAACGAGATGTGCGACCAATCAGGATTCAACGGGTGCACGAAGCCCAGTTGTTCGTTGGCGGCGCGGGTGATCTTCACGCCCACGGCCACCAGCTCGGCGGCTTCATCGGGGCGAATGGCAAAACCCAGGCGTTGGGCGTCGACGATGACAAAGCTGTCGCCGCCGTAGGCGGTGTCCACCTGCAGGGAGCCCAGGCCTTCGACTTCGATCCAGGCATCGAGGCGGTCGGCGAAGGAGGGCACGTTCTTGATCTCGACCCGTTGCACCTTGCCGTCGCGGCAGTCGGCCACCGCTTCGATCAGGCCGCCCGGCGCTTCCAGCACCAGGCGGGTCTGGGGTTCGGTCATCGGCAGGATGCCGCTGTCCAGCAACACGGTGGCCACGCACAGCGAGTTGGAGCCGGACATCGGCGGGGTGTCGGCCGGTTCCATGATGATCCAGGCCATTTGCGCCCGTGGGTCCTTGGCCGGCACCAGCAGGTTGACGTGACGGAACACACCGCCACGGGGCTCGTTGAGGACAAAGTTGCGCAGGGTCTGGTCCTGGGCGATCCAGCGTGACTGCTCCCACACCGTGGCACCGGGTGGTGGCGCGACACCGCCGACGATCACATCGCCGACTTCGCCTTCGGCGTGGCAACTGACTACATGGATGATTTTGGATGAGCGCATGAGTCAAATCCTTGGGTTGTCTGTTCGGGCCTCATCGCGAGCAAGCTCGCTCCCACATTGAAATGCGTTCCCCTGTGGGAGCGCGCTTGCTCGCGATAGGGTCATCTGCTATTTCACCGACTTGAGAAACGCCGCCGTCTCCGGCTGCACCGGGTTGCCGATCACCTGGTCCGGCGGGCCGATTTCATGGACCCGCCCATTGCAAAAGAACGCCACGCGGTCGGACACGTCCCGGGCGAAGCGGATCTCGTGGGTCACCAGCACCATGGTCATGCCGTCTTCGGCGAGCATGCGCATGGTGTCCAGCACTTCGCCCACCAGTTGCGGGTCCAGGGCCGAGGTGGCTTCGTCGAAGAGCATGTAGTCCGGCGACATCGCCAGCGCCCGGGCGATCGCCATGCGTTGTTGCTGGCCGCCGGAAAGCTTGCCGGGGAAGGCCTTGAGCTTGTCCCCCAGGCCCACATGTTCAAGCTGCTGCACCGCCAGCGCCTCGGCGTCCTGCCGGCTCTTGCCGAGCACCTTGCGCGGCGCCAGCATGACGTTCTCCAACACGGTCAGGTGAGGGAAGGCGTTCCATTGCTGGAAGACGATGCCGATTTTCTGCCGCAGGCGATTGAGATCAGTGGCCCGGTCATGAACCTCGATGCCGTCCACGCGGATGCTGCCTTTCTGAATGGGCTCCAAGCCGTTGATGCACATCAGCAGGGTCGATTTGCCAGAGCCGGAACCGCCGATGATCGACACCACTTCGCCCTTGTCCACCGTCAGGCTCACACCCTTGACCACTTCCAGGTCACCGAAGGATTTGTGTACGTTTTCGATCTCAATCATTTTCCTGCCACCTTCTTTCCAGGCGTGCGCCGAGGCGGGCGACCACCAGGCTCATGACGTAGTAAATGAGGCCCGCGATGCACAGCACCAGCAGGGGTTCCTGAATGCGCGTGACGATGGTTTGCGACGCCCGCAGCAATTCGACGATGCCGATCCACATCACCAGCGCGGTGTCCTTCATCACGCCCAGCACCAGGTTCAGCCAGCCGGGAAAGGCCACCCGCGTGGCAATCGGCAGGACGATGAAGCGCAGATCCTGCACATAGCTCAGGCCCAGCGACCGGCTGGCCCGGCGGGTGCTCAACGGCACCGCCAGCACGCCACCGCGGACGATCTCGGTGAAGTACGCCGCGGCGTAGATCCCGAGGACGATGCAGCCGACGGCAAAGGCGCTGAGGTTCAGGCCGGCGATGCTCTTGAGGGAGTTGAACAGCACGAACTGGATCAGCAGCGGCACACTGCGAAACACGTCCAGCAGCCAGGCCAGCGGCAGGCTGGCCCGCGGCAACAGCGCCCGCAACAGGCCGAACAGCAACCCGGCGAAGGTGCCCAGCAGGATCGACCACACGGTCAGTTGCAGCGTGACCCAGGCCCCCTCGAGCAAATACAGCAGGTCGTTGACGCTGAGGCTTGTAGAAAACATGACCCACCCTCCTCAGTAACGAAACAGCCGCCAGGACAACAGCCGGGCCAACCCGACGATCAGCTTGGCGATCAGGTAATACAGCACCGCCGCGAGGGCGAAGTATTCGAAGGTGCGGAAGGTCTTGACGTTGTATTCCTGGGTGACGCCGGTGAGGTCGTTGTTCAGGCCGACCACCACCCCCAGGGACGTCATCAGCACCGCCCAGACCATCTGGTTGGTCAGCGGGTAGAAGACGATGCGCAACAGTTGCGGGACGATGATCATCCGGTAGGCCTGGAAGGCACTCATCCCCAACGAACGGGCGGCGCGCATTTGCGTACCGGGCACGGCCTTGAGGCCGCCGCGAAAGTTTTCCGCCAGGTAGCCGGCGTTGTTGAAGGTGATCCCGGCCAGCAAGGCCAGCCAGGAACTGACGTGCAGCCCGAGGGAGCCGAGGCCGAAGTAGAGGATGTAGATCTGGAACAGCGAGGGCGTGTTGCGGGCGATGGACACCCAGCCATTGCCTACGCCTCGCAGCAAGCGATTCGGGGCCTGGCGCATCACGGTCAGCACCAGAGCGATCAGCACGCCGAAAATCATCGACAGCGCGGCGGTCTCGAAGGTCACCCAGGCCCCGGCGAGCATGTCGGGCAGGGCGCGCAAGGCTGGGCGCCATTGGAAGCTGTAGTCAAACATGGGTCGGGCTCCCGGTGCGGTTCGGTTGTAGCCACGTTGGCGGCTGGCCGCGAGTGGCGGCGGTGCACGCGGCCTCGACGCAATCGGCGAGGGCGGCAAAGTGCACCCCGCGACCGACCAGGCCGGGTGCGTAGTGGGCGTATTTACCGGAGTTGGTCATCAGCGTGGTGGCGTGGGGCGGGATCACCGGCTCACCCAACATGCACCAACAGGTGTCGGTCACCAGCACCGCGCCGAAGGCCTCGATGGCGGTCAGATACCCGGCTTTGCGGGCCTGCTCCAGCACCGCCCGACCGCAGGTGATTGCCAGCACCACATAGGGATGCTTGACCCGCCCCGCGCACAAGGTCGCGAGGGCGGCGAATTCGCTGAGGGAGAAATGCGGATTGCCCAGGGACACCACGTCCACCCAGTTATCTCGGGCGCTGTTGAGTTCGCGCCAACTGGCAAGCAGGCCGGTGGCATCGACGCTTTCCTGTGGCAACGCTACGTCGCGCTCCAGGACATCGGCCGGGTCGAGCGCTTCCGGTGTCACCCCAGCGATGTGGAACAGCGGCGCGGCGCTGGTGGTGGCGAACGCGGCGCCGAAGGCCTTGAGGTCGTCCAGGCTCGGTGCGGCGTGTTCCAGGCCGCGTATCAGCGGAATACGCCGGCCGGCCAGACTACCGATGTGATAGCCCAGCAGCGGATAGAAACTGTCATCGACCTTGCCCAGCGCCGGCACGTCGACGATCAGTCGGGCCTTGCGCGGGTCGTCGAGATGGCAGCCGGTCAACGGTGCCCGCCCGCACAGCGCGATGCAGATGTCGAGGAAGTCCGGGTACTTTTGCGTGCGCGCGCCCAACACGCTGTTGGCATAGACCACCGCATTGGATTCGGCCCAGACGATTTGCTCGCCGGCTTTTGGCGCGGTGTCCAGCAGGTAGGGCGCACAAGTGAAACTCAGCTGGGCGCCCATGGCCATGTAGGCGTCGCCCAAGGCACTGGCCGGCTCGCCCAGCGCCGGGTCGACACCCAGCTCGCGCCAGCGACGCTGGTCCACGGAGATGGAATTGAGGGTGGTGGGCACGCGCACCTTCGCGCCCCACTGCACCAGTTGTTCGGCAAAGCGCAGGCTGGCGGGACCGGTGTAGATGCAGCCGTCGATGTGGGCCTGGGTCACGTCCAGCAATTGCGTGGCGCCCTGGATCTCGGCCATGCGCAGCACGATGTGCATCGCCACTTGGGCAGCTTTGCCATGGCTGCCGTCGAGCAATGCCCGGTCTTGTTCGGTCAGTTCCAGGGTTGAGAACGTGGGCGGCTGCGACGCCGCGTACGAACCTTGCCAGCCGTCGTCCAGGGGCCGGCCAGACAATGTCAGGACATCGCTTTCCAGACGGACAAAACCCTGGCCGCGCAGCCCATTGAAGGCCTCGTGTCCCACGCACAACACCGGCAACGAACGCTGGAAAATCACCTGCGCCACCAGCACGCCCAGGGTCAGGATTTCATCGGCTTCGGCCAGCACCAGGGCTGCGGGGGCGTGGCCGTTGCTGATCAGCTCCATCAAGACGCTGCTGCCGGTACAGGAGCCGCGTCCGCTGGGAATCGCCAATACGCGCCCGGCCAGGCGTTGGCCACTCAAGGGATGGTGCCGGTCGATGACCTCGCCACTGGCTGGATCGACGCCGCCCCAGAAACTCAGCCCCACCTCGGCGAACAGCAGGGCGCCCTGGGCGGCACCCTCCACCAGGCTGCGGCCTTTCACACGGACAGGCGTGCTTGGCATGCGCCGATCCTCAGTAGTAGACCTGGGGAACGGTCAGGTTGGCCGGCGGGATGTCGGTGCCGACCCATTTGACGAACAACTCCTTGTAGCGGCCGGTGCGCACCTGCTGGTTGACGAACAGGTTGAGGTAGTTGAGCAGGCCGTACTCGCTGCGCTTGGCGCCGAGGGACACGTAGTCGATGACGTAGGGCGCGTCACCGGCGATCTTCAGGCCCTTGTACTTGCCCGACTTGATGGTCGCGGCGGCCACGGTGTTGGTCACCACGGTGGCATCGATGTGCCCCTGGGCGACGGCCAGCAGGGTGTCGTTCTGCGACTGGTAGGCGCGGAAGCTGCCGCTGCCCCAGCTCTTCTGGTCCTTCTCCAGGGCGATGGCTTCGTAGGTGCTACTGGTGTTGCCCAAGGCCTTGCCCTTGAGGTCGGCGTAGCTGTTGATGCCGGTGTTGTCGCGGGTCAGCACCACCATCTGGAAGGCGAAGTAGGGCACGGTCAGGCCGACGGTCTTGGCTCGCTCCAAGGTGTCCGACGTAGAGGCGACGATGACGTCGGCGCGACCGGACAGCAGCGCGGGGATTCGATCGGAGAACGGCGTTTCCACCACTTCGGCGTCTACGCCGAGGACCTTCGCCAGGTCTTGGCAATAGTCCACGTCGAATCCCGCCGGTTTGTTGCTTTCGTCGCGAAAGCCCATGGGCGGGAAGTCCAGGGTCACGGCGCAGCGCAGTTTGCCGGAACCGATGATGTCGTCGAGTTTGTCGGCGTGGGCCGGGGCGATGAAAAGTGGGGTGAGGACAACGCTGAGGGCTACGGCCAATGCAGGGTTTTTCATAAATGCCTCGCTGTCGAATAAATGCGGTGAGATATCGTATTGAGGATTTCGTATACGATATTAGATAAGCAATCGGCATGCCTGTTTCGGGTTGAGTCGCAGTAATTGTGTGGGAGGACTGACCTAGAGGCTTTCCAGGCGGGCGGTGGCGTATGAGGGCAGGGTGCTACGTTGGCCTGTGGTGTTACAGATGGGAGCAGCCACGGGATCCGACGCCCCATCAGGGAACATGGATCAGCGCTGATTCTCGCGATATTGGCTGGGCGACAGGCTGGTCAGGGCGCGGAACTGGCGACTGAAGGCGCTGTGATCGGTGTAACCGCAGCGCAGGGCGATTTCGGTGATCGGCAGGTCCTGGTCGAGCAACAGCCGCGAGGCTTCCTCCAACCTTGCCTTGTGAATCATCTGCCGTGGTGTGAGTTGGAAGATGCGCTTGCAGTGCCGTTCCAGTTGCGCCACCGACAATTCGGCGATGGCGGTCAGCTCGGCAAGGCTGATGGGGCGGGCGAAGTGCTGCTTGATATGGGCGTCCACCGCCGCCAGTTTGTGAAACGCCGGATGGCTCGATTGCGGCAGTTGCAGGTCGCGGGAAATGCCGGCCAGGCCGACGATCCGGCCCTCCGGATCGTGCAGGGCGAGCTTGTGGGTCAGGCACCATACGGGCTGGTTGCCGTAATACAAATGCAGTTCGAGCTGGTCGGCCAACTCCCGCCCGCTGGCCAGCACCCGGCGATCCTGTTCGGTGTACAGCGGGCCGAAGCGTTCGGGGAACACCTGGTCGGCGGTGAGGCCGAGCAGGTCGCTGCGGTGTTTGAAGCCGCAACGCCGGGCCAGGGTCTGGTTGACGAAGGCGTAGCGGGCCTGCGGGTCCTTGATGAAAAACACCACGTCCGCGAGAGTGTCCAGCAGCGGGGCGATGGGCTGCAGGCTGCGCAGCAGGGTGTCGAGGTCGCAAGGGGCTAGGGCGGTGAGCGAGGGGTACATGGCCGGCGTCGTCTTTTTTGTGGGGCGATGGCGCAGTGTCAGTTGAAAATGTGCTGCCTGTCACGCCGCCTTCGCGAGCAGGCTCGCTCCCACATTGGGGGCCGCGGTGTCTCCTGCGAACCTTCTGTGGGAGCGAGCTTGCTCGCGATGGCGTCAGTGCATCCGACATCGATGCAAGCTGACCCACCGCTATCGCGAGCAAGCTCACTCCCACAGGGGATTGGGGTGAGTGCAGATCGGTCAGGTGGGCGGGGTTTCTGCCAGGTTCAGCAAGGTCTCGATCCGCGCCGGGCTGAAGGGCGGGCGCGGCAGGGGTGGAGTCCAGCCGAACAGGTGTTCCAGGGCGGCGCCGCACACTCGACTCTGGCAGGCGCCCATGCCGCAGCGGCTGGCCAGTTTCGCTTCGCGCCAGTTGGCATGGCCGGCCAGTTCGCCATACGGCACGTCCTCGCAGCGGCAGACCAGGGTGTCCGCCGCGGGCAGGGTCTTGAGTCGTGGATCGAGGGCGAAGGCCGTGTTCAAGGCCCGGGCGAACCCCTGCCAACGTGCGCGACGGGGCCACAGCTGTTGGGCGGCGGTGCTATTGCCGACGGCGGCATGGCCGGCGATGGCGCCTTCCACCAGCGCCAGTTCGCTGCCGCCGAAACCGGTGCACTCACCGGCGGCGTAATGTTCGCGGCGAGAGGTGGCTTGCCACGCGTCCACCGCCAGCGCCTGGTCTTCGACCGCGCAGCCCAGGGCCTGGCCCAACTGGGTATTGGGAATGAGCCCGAAACCGCAGGCGAGCCGATCGCAGGCCAATTCAATCGTCTTGCCTTGCTGTTGCAGGCGCACGCCCTCCAGCCGGTCCCGGCCGAGGGCTTCCACCACATGGGTGTCGGTGCGGTAGTGCCGGTCGAACAGACTGAACGATTGGAAAAGCTTCCCCGGCCAGCGTGGCAATTGCGCGGCGAAACCGACGACGGCGCCGCGACGGGCCTGCTCGGCGATGCGTACCACCTGTGCGCCCTGATGTTTTGCCGTGGCGGCGCTGGCCAGCAGCAAGGGGCCGCTACCGGCGATGACCAACCGTTCGCCGCGCACTGGCAAGCCGCCCTTGATCAACGCCTGCAACCCGCCGGCGCCGGTCACGCCGGGCAGTGTCCAGCCGGGAAACGGCAGCAGCAGCTCACGGGCACCCGTGCAGAGGATCAAGCGCTCGTAGCTGATCTGCCAGCCGCGCTCGGCATCTTCCACCAGCAAGGTTTTATCCGCCGCGCAGGCGATTACGCGAGTACCGGCATGGCAGCGTACGTTGGCGCAGGTGTGCAGTTGATCGCGCAGGCGTCGGGCGGCGGCGGGCAGGTTGGCCTGGGGGCCGTCGCGCCAGATCTGCCCGCCGGGCAGCGGGTTGTCGTCCAGCAGCACGATGCGTGCACCGCTGCTTGCCGCGGCGAGGGCAGCGGCCATGCCCGCGGGGCCGGCGCCGATGATCAGCAGGTCGGTGGTTTCGTTCATGGTCGGGTCTGCACATGCATGCCATCGAGGCACAAGGTCTGGCAGGCCAGGCGGCGCCGGCCATCGATCAACACCCGGCACTCCTGGCAGATGCCCATGCCGCACAAGGGCGCCCGTCGCTGGCCGCTGACCGAGGTGCGGCTGCAACCGTCCGCGCCCAGCGCCAATGCCGCCGCGACGCTGGTGCCGTTGGCCACTGACAAGGGGTGGCCGTCGAGGAATAGATCAGGCATAGGAACAATCCCCCAAGGGTAAATGGATATCAGCACCAAACGCCCATCCCGTGGCGAGGGAGCTTGCTCCCGCTGGGGCGCGCAGCGGCCCCGACAACGATCTGACAACTCGGTGTGTCGGGCCAATCCAGGGGACTGCTGCGCCATCCAGCGGGAGCAAGCTCCCTCGCCACAAGAACTTGTGTCGGGCTTCAGGCATGGGCCGGCTCTCCAAGGAAACGCTGCGGCAGGTAAGCTTGAGGCGCCAGCGGCGAGGTTTCGTCGAACAGCTGGGCCACCAGCAAGTCGGCCGTCGCGGGCGCAGTGGTGACGCCCAGGCCTTCGTGACCGACCGCCAGCCACAGCCCCTTGCGCTGTGGATGTTGCCCCACCAGCGGCAAGCCGTCGGGGCTCGCCGCGCGAAAACCGGTCCAGGCCCTGATGCCGTTCAGATGCGCCAACCCTGGCATGTATTCGACGGCGCGCTTGAGCATCTTCGCCAGCATCCAGCCTTCCACCTGCGGATCGACGCTGCCGAACTGCCGTGAGGCGCCGATGAACAATTGTCCGGTCGGGCGTGGTTGGATATTGCACGCCACCGACGGCCCGTTGGCGTTATGGGCGCTGGTGACGTAGCCCAGTTCCACCAGGGTGTGAGTGACGGTGGCGGGGTAGCGGTCGGTGATCAGCAGGTGGCCCTTCTTCGGCTCGATCGGCAGTTCCGGGCATAACTCGGTGGCCTGGATGCCATTGGCGAGGACCACCGCGTCGGCGCTCAGCCAGCGACCGTCGTCGAGGCGCACGCGGTGACCGTCGACTTCGCTGACCTGTGCCCGCTGCTGGCGAATGTTAGGCGCGTCCAGCATCCAGCGGGCGGCTGCCGGAGCGTAGAGGATGCCGTCGCCCTTGATCAGCAGCCCGCCTTCCAACCCTGGGCGTAGCTCGGGTTCCCGCTGATGCAGAGCGGCTTGGCCGATCAATTCGCAGGCTTCGCCATGGGCCAGCAGGTTCAGGTATTTGCTCTGGGCCACGGCCATTTCTTCGGCATTTGCCGCCAGCCACAAGGTGCCGTTGTTGCGCCAGGCACAACCCTCGGGCAGGGCCGGTGCCAGTTCGCGCCAGCGTTGCAGGGAGTATTGACTGAGGGCCAGTTCCGCCGGGTTGTCATCCAGCACCAGCAGATGCCCCATGCCGGCCGCCGTGGCGCCGTGCCAACCGGCGTCCAGCACCAACACGTTGACGTTGCGCCGGGCCAATGCCTGGGCACAGGCCGCGCCAATGATGCCCGCGCCGATGACGATCACGTCGGCGACATGGCCCTTGCTCACGGGCGAATGCCCCAGGCGAACGGGTCGTCGGTTTCGATGATCAGGGTGGTTTCGGCACTGATGTAGGCGCGACCGCGAATGGTTGGCACGATGCGCTCGCCCGAGTGTTCGTAGGAGCCTTCGAACTCGCTGCCAATGACACTGGCCTGGCGCCAGATCTGCCCAGGCTGCAGTTTTCCATCGGCCGCCAGGCACGCCAGTTTGGCGCTGGTGCCGGTGCCGCAAGGGGAGCGGTCATAGGCCTTGCCCGGGCAGAGCACGAAGTTGCGGCTGTCGGCTTGCGGGTCATCGGCAAACAGTTCGATATGGTCGATCAGGCCGCCGTCCTCGCCGCGAAAGCCCTGTTGCTCCAAGGCTTGCTGTACGGCGTAGGTGTAGGCGGTCAATGCGTCGAGGTTATCGCCGGCCACGCGCTGGCCATGTTCGGCGATCAGGAAAAACCAGTTGCCGCCCCAGGCCACATCGCCCACCACCTGGCCGATGCCGGGCACTTCCAGGGCCAGTGCCTTGCGGTAACGATAGGCCGGCACGTTGCGCACGCTGACCGAGCGGTCTTCGTGCAAGGTTGCCTGTACCGTGCCCACCGGGGTTTCGATGCTGTGCACGCCGGGGCCGATCCTGCCCAGGTGGGCCAATGACGCCACCAGGCCGATGGTGCCGTGGCCGCACATGCCCAGGTAGCCGCTGTTGTTGAAAAAGATCACGCCGGCACAGGCGCTCGGGTCCACCGGCTCGCAGAGCAGCGCCCCCACCAGCACATCGCTGCCCCGGGGTTCCAGCACGCAGGCGGTGCGCCAGGTGTCATGCTCGGCGGCCAGGCGTTGCTTGCGCTCGGCCATGCTGCCCTGGCCCAGGTCAGGAAAACCGTCGGTGACCAGTCGGGTCGGTTCGCCGCCGGTATGGGAATCGATCACGGTGATGCGTTTCATGGGAGGGCCACGTCCGTTCAGGTGAGTGACGGTAAGCGTGGCTCGCGCCCAGGGGTGGCGGCTTGATGGTTTTATCTGTCGCCGATGACGAAATCGGCACAACGTTGGCCGATCAATGGCTGGAAGGCAGGAACTTGAACAAGGTCTCGCAGACCCCGGCGATGTGCTCGTCCAGCAGCGCCACGGCCCGCTCGACATCACCGGCGCGGCAGGCCTTGATGATTTCCCGGTGCTCGTGATCGGCACGGTCCTTACCGGCCGAAAGGCTCATCTGCATGCGCAAGTAACGCTCCAGCTTGTCGTGGACCGAGCGAATCAGGCTCACCATGAACGGCCGTTGCGCCGGTTCGTAGAGACAGGCGTGCAGTTGCCAGTTCAGTTCGGCCCAACGCCCGACGTCGTCTTCACCGACGAACTCCCGGCAGATGCTTTCGGCGCGGGCGAAGGTGTCTTCGGTCATGTTGGGAATCGCCAGGCGCAGCACTTTGTCTTCCAGGAGCATGCGCACCTCGAACATCTGCGCCAGCTCCGCCTCGGAAATGCGCGTCACCATCGCCCCGCGATTGCGCTGGAACATCACCAGGCCCTCGGCCTCCAGGCGCTTGAGGGCTTCGCGCACGGGGATCTTGCTGACGTTGAACTGCCGGGCGATGTCATCCTGGCGAATCGGCTCGTCCTCGGCAAAATGCCCAGCCACGATGGCATCGCGCAGGTGGCGGGTGATGATTTCCGAGGTGGAAGGGGTGTTGCCCAGGTCAGGCAGGTTGAACTTGGATAAAGTCACGGCGGCGGGTCGTTCGGCTTAGGTGGGGATATGGTATACGACTTTGCCGAGCGCAGTGTCGAGCTGTCCAAGGCTTCCCCCAATCCTTCAGCCAGCCCCCTGTGGCGAGGGAGCAAGCTCCCTCGCCACAGGTTGGTGTGTTCAGCCGTGGGACAGGTGGCTCACATAAGCCTCAGTCCGGACGATGCGCCATCCGGTAACAGACACCCCAGCCAACAACGCCAGGCCGAATACGATCAACGCCACGTCCGCGCCGAAATGATCGGCCAGCAACCCGGTCACCACCACCGGGATGCTGAACCCGACATAGGCGAACAGGAAAAAACCGGCACTGACCCGAGCCTTTTCCGCGCCGGCCATGGCCGTGACGGCCGACAACCCACCCAGGTACAGAAAACCGTAGCAAGCGCTGCTGGCGCCCAGCGCTCCCAGCAACACGGCGAGCAGGGAGCCGGCGCTCGCGCCCCAGGCCAGCAAGGCATAGCTCACCGGCAGGATCAACAACCCCAGGCCCGTGGCCCTGGCCGGCGACATGCGCCGCACCCAAGGCTGGAAGAGCAAGCCGCAACTGATGACCGTGAAGGTCGACAGGCCCGACCAACGCTGCAAGTCGTGGGTTGCCAGCACCGACGGCAATATGGCGATGACCAGGCCCGAAGTCGCCCAGGCCAATAGCATGGAAAAGCTGTAGGGCAGGCTGCCGGCGGGAAACAAAGGCAGGCGCAGCAGCCGCGCGTCTTTGATTTTCAGCGCCGGGTCCGGCAGCCGCCAGACCACGACAATCGCCAGGGCGGCCAACAGCAGCTGCAGCCAGAAGCTGCCGGGCGTGGCGCTGGGATGGACGAACAGGAACAGACTGGTCAACGCCGCGCCCAGGCCAAAACCCAGGGAGGTGCTGGCGGTGACCCGGTTGGCCGGCGAGCGGGTATCGCGGGTTGCCATGAGCTCTGTCATATAGGCGGTCGACGTGGCCGAGGCCAGCCCGGTGCCGACCCCCATCATCAAGCGCGCGACACCCAGCGCCACCAGGCTCGGCCAGAGCAACGTCACCAGCGTCGCCAACATCGACAGCCCGAGCGCCACCAGGATCAACGGCTTGCGGCCCACCCGGTCGGCCAACCCACCGAACGCCAGCAGGACCGGCAGCACGCCCAGCACATAACCGGAAAACGCCACCGCCGTGGCCCCGGCCCCGGAGCCGGACAATTGCGCGTAGGTGGTGTACAGCGGCGCCTGCAGGTTGACCGCGAGGGTGATCAGGCAGAGGCCGAAAGCCAGCCCCCAGGCATGTCGATGCTGTGGGTTCAAGAGTGTTCCTTAAAGGGTGCGCATGAAGTCCCGGGGACTATCGCCGCCGGGCACAACGCAAACAAGGAACAGACGCCGGTCATTTGTGTTTAACTGTTTTCTAGAAAATCGAGAACACTTGGCCAAGAGTGCCCGCCGTGGACCTGAAGATTGATCGCAACACTGCCGAGCCCATGATCCGGCAGCTCGTGACGCACCTCACGGGCTGGATCAACGCCCATGGCATTCGCCCCGGCGCGCGAATGCCGTCCATTCGCCAGCTGGCCCGGGAAAATGGCCTGAGCCTGTCGAGCGTGATCAAGGCCTATGACCAACTGGTTGCCAGCGGGGTGCTGGAGTCTCGGCATGGCGCGGGCTTTTTTGTCGCGCAACAGGTGGTCCTGCCGGTGGAGCCGATAGCTGAAACGGATAACCCGTCGTGGCGGTTGTTCGACAATGAATCGACGCAGCTCAAGCTCGGTTGCGGCTGGCTGCCCGACGCCTGGCGCGACGACACCGACCTGGGCCAGGCGATCCGCCAGGTGGTGCGCAGCGACAACCACGCGTTGTTCAACTACAGCACCCCGTTGGGTTCGCCTCATCTGCGCCTGCACCTTCAAAAACGCCTGGGCCTGATCGACATTCACGTCGACCCGGCACAGATCATCACCACCCAAGGCGCCAGCCAGGGCCTCGATCTGCTGGTGCGAACCCTGCTCAAGCCCGGTGACCTGGTGCTGGTGGAAAGCCCCGGCTACTACAACCTGTTCAATCTGCTGAGGCTGCAGGGGGTCAAGACCGTGGCGGTGCCGAGGACTGCCCAGGGCCCGGACATCGCCCGCCTGGAACAGCTTCTCGGCGAGCACAAACCCTCGTATTTCTTCATCAACAGCATGTACCAGAATCCCACCGGCACCAGTCTGGCGCCGAGCGTGGCCTATCGTCTGCTGCAACTGGCGACGGCCCATGACTTTCGCCTCATCGAGGACGACATCTACGCCGATTTCCAGAATGGCCCGACGTCCCGCCTGGCTTCCCTGGATGCCTTGGACCGGGTGATCTACCTGGCGAGTTTTTCCAAGACCTTGTCCAGTTCGCTGCGCATTGGTTATGTCGTCGCCCAGCCCGACATCATCCGGCGCTTGGCCGAAGTCAAGATGATTACCGGCATCGGTTGTTCGCTGCTGGCGGAAAACGTGGTAGCGACGTTGCTGGCCAACGGTGCTTATCGCAAGCTGATCCAACGCTTGCGCCAACGCCTGAACAAGCAGATGGCAAGTACGCTGCGCCAACTGGACCCGGCCCACTGGGAGGTGTTTGCCGAGCCGATGGGGGGGATGTTCGTCTGGGCCAGGCCTCGGTGCCTGGCGGCACAACGGGTGCAGCAGATCGCCCGGGAGTTGCAGATCCAACTGTCCCAGGGCTCGACGTTCCTGCCTCAGGGGGAGGCGTGCGATTGGTTGCGGTTGAATGTGGCCTATACCCAGGATCATCGTGCGCAGACGTTTTTCCAGCGGGTCGCACAGGAATCGATTGGGGCGGGCCAGTAGAGTGTGGGGAGATTGTTCTGGCGCTATCGCGAGCAAGCTTTGCTCCCACTGAGGGAGAGTAGCGGCCAATCATAAGACTTGTACGCTGAAGATCCCTGTGGGAGCAAAGCTTGCTCCCGATGGCTGACTAAATAGTTACGAAATATCCGGCGTTAATGGGAATAAATATCAAATAGCAATGAGTTGCTGTATCTTTCGCGACACATTCTTGTCAGCCTCCCGATGTGGAGGCTTTTTTCCATTAGGATTGTGCATCGATGCGTCGGATTCTCGTTTCACTGTGTGTGCTCCAGGCTTACTCCGTTTCCACCTGGGCCGAACAGCCAGTCCCAGCCAAGCCGGCCTCCCTTGAGTTGCAAGCCACGGATATCGTCGGTAACGCCGACTATGAATCAGCACAGGGACCGGTGAAGGGCTATCACGCCACCCGTTCGGCCAGTGCCACCCGTACCGACACGGCGATCCATGAAACCCCGCAATCCATTTCCGTGGTGTCCCGCGACGTGGTCGAAGACCTTGGCGCCACGCGCCTGCAAGATGCCCTCGATTACGCCGGCGGCGTAGGCCGGGCCAACAACTTTGGCGGCCAGGGCCTGACCACTTTTACTGTTCGCGGTTTCACCACCGGGGAGTTCTACCGCAACGGTTTCCCGATCAACCGTGGCTACCCGAACATGCCGGACGCCAACACCATCGAGCGGCTGGAAGTCCTGCGTGGCCCGGCCACCATGCTCTATGGCCGTGGCGATCCGGGCGGTACCTTCAACGTGGTGTCCAAGCAGCCGTTGGCCGAGCGCACGGTGACCCTGGGCAGCCAGGTCAGCGACCAGGGGATGCGTCGCGGTACGCTGGATGCGTCCGGCCCATTGGACGAAGAAGGGCGCCTGGCTTATCGCCTGAACGTGATCGGCGAGGGCGGCGATACGTTCCGCGACCACGTCGAGACCGAACGCTACGGCGTCGCGCCGGTGGTCTCCTGGCAGGTCAACGACACCACGCGCCTGACCTTCGAAGGCGATTTCATGCGCAACAACCATCCGCTGGACCGTGGCTTGACCCATTACGCCGGCCAGCGTGGCACCGCCTCGCGCGATACGTTCTTCGGCGAAAAAGACGCCGGCAAGCTGCACAACGACAACAACATGCTGCAGGTGCGCTTCGAGCACATGCTCAACGACGACTGGACCCTGGCTGGCGGTACTCAGTGGCTCGACGGCACCCTGCAGGGCAATGCCGTCGAAGGCAACGGCATCGCCGCCGATGGCCGCACCCTGGGGCGCAACTTCAACTACCGCAAATTGGAGTGGACCGACCGTGACACCCAACTCAACCTCACCGGGCATTTTTCCACCGGCGGGTTCGAGCACACGTTGTTGACGGGCATCGAGTATGAAAACTACGACTACCAGTCCATCATCCAGCGTTCCGCCGCGGGCACCGGTGCCTACCCGATCGATATCTTCGACCCGGTGTATGGCCAGCCACGCCCGGCATTGACGCGCACGCCCACCGATGACCAGGAAAACCTCAAGACGTTTGGCGTGTTCGTCCAGGATCAGGTGGCGCTGACGGAGCGTTTGAAGTTGTTGGCGGGGGCGCGTTTCGAGCGATTCGAGCATCAGTATGAGAGTTTCGTCCCCCAGAACCCGCCTGGTAGTCGGAACTGGGACGTCACCGACAGTGCCGTCACCCCACGCCTGGGTATGATCTACGACCTGACTGACACCGTGGCGGTCTATGCCAATACCGCACGCTCGTTCAAGCCCAACACCGGTGCCAGACTCCAGGGTGGAGGGTTCAAGCCGGAAGAAGGCAAGTCCTACGAAATGGGTGTCAAGTGGGAAGCGCTGGATCGCCAGTTGAGCGTCGACGCGGCGATCTACCAGATTGAAAAGCGCAACGTCCTCACGCCCGACCCACAGGATGCAACATTCAACGTGGCTGCTGGCGAAGTGCGCAGCCGTGGCTTTGACCTGAACGTGGCGGGCAACCTGACGCCGCAATGGCGGGTGATCGGTGGCTATGCCTATGTAGATGCCGAAGTGACCAAGGACATCAGCATCCCGTCCGGCACCCGCTTGCTCAACGTGCCCAAGAACACCTTCAGCCTGTTGAACGTCTACGAGTTCCAGGACGGTGGCCTCAAGGGCCTCGGTCTTGGCGTAGGTGCCAAGTACGTCGATGAGCGGGCCGGCAATACCGCGGCCAGCACCTTTACCATGGACAGCTACACCGTCGTGGACTTGCTCGGTTACTACAAGGTCAACGAGCGAATCCGCCTCAACCTGGACCTGAAGAACCTGTTTGACGCCGACTACGAAGAGGGTGCATTCGGTGGGGTCTATGCTTATCCAGGTGCGCCGCGGACGGTACAGGCTGGGATTTCCTACACCCTTTGAGGCCGCGGGCAGTCGCAGTCCAAGTGGGAGCGAGCTTGCTCGCGATGGCGGTGTGTCAGTCAACATCAATCCCGACTGACCTGACGCCATCGCGAGCAAGCTCGCTCCCACAGTTTTTTCCTACCACTTACCGGTGCTCATCCCGCCGTCCACCGGCAGTATCGCGCCAGTCGTGAAATCAGCGCCCGCCAGGTACAACACGGCCTCGGCAATTTCCTCGATGGTGCCCACGCGACCGGCCGGGGCCAGGTTGTCGAGGAAGTCGCGGTGCGCCGGGTCATGCATGGGTGTGTCGATGATGCCGGGGGCGACCGCGTTGACCTTGATGTTGTGGGGCGACAGTTCCAGGGCCAGCGCACGGGTCATCTGGTTGACGCCGCCCTTGATCAACACGGGCAGCGCAGCCGGCACCTGGATGTTCGGTTGCAGCGCCACGGCGGCTGAAATGTTGATGATGAAGCCGCGCTGGCGCCCGATCATGTGCGCCGCTGCGGCCTGGCTGGCGTAGACGAGGCCCTTGAGGTTGGTGTCCAGCAGCGCGTCCAGGTCCTGGGGGCTGTATTCGACGAAGGGTTTCGGCAGGAAGAAACCGGCGTTGTTCACCAGCCCGTCAACGGCGCCAAACGCCTCGACAGCTTGGGCGATGAGGGCGGTTGAAGTGGCCGGGTCAGCGATGTCGCCGGCCACGGCCATGAAACCGGCCGGGTGGCCGAGCTGGGCGGCGGCAGCGTCCAGCCCGGACTGAGAGCGGGCATTGCCCACCACGTTATACCCCCGGGCCAGGAACGCCTTGACCAAACCCAGGCCGATCCCGCTGGAAGCGCCGGTGATGATGACGGTTTTGTTGAGGCTCATGATTGACTCCTGATCATTGAATGGAACCGATGCGCCTGTATGGCGGTGGTTGAGATCAGGGTATTGATGCCTCAGGGTTTGATAAATAAGGCTTCTGGTATTTGAGTTGATACGTCATGTAATCAATGGCAAGGGCAGCACATAACCCCTGTGGGAGCGAGCTTGCTCGCGATAGCGTCAGGTCGGTCGGGAGTGATGTTGACTGACACGCCGCCATCGCGAGCAAGCTCGCTCCCACAGTGTTGTTGGGTTGTCGGATTGGCAGGCAGAAAAAAGCCCGGTCAATCGGACCGGGCTCGCAAGGGTGGGAGATTATTCCTTGGGAAGACTTCGATACTCGGTGGTCGTCATCCCCGCATAACCCCAGTTATCCGTATCCACTTCCTCGATCACGATATGGGTCAAGTGAGGGTCCTTGCCCAGCACGCGCTGGAGGGTTTCGGTGATTTCGGCAATCACCTGGGTTTTCTGTTCACGGGTGACGCCATCTCGGGTAATTCGCACATTGACGAAAGGCATGTTGCACTCCAGCTGATGGGAAATGGACGCAGGACAACGCCCGCGTGTTGCAAGGCCACTGTATTTATACGCCACGGGCTGATAAACAGGCCTTTGGAAACTTCAGTTGATACGCGGTGTAACGAATCATGAAGCGGCATTTCGAAGACCTGCAGTTGGGTAGCATAGAACTGTTCTGCCTCGCGGCGGAGGCGGGCAGTTTCACGGCCGCGGCGCAGTTGGCGGGGGTTACCCCGGCGGCGGTGAGCCGCTCGATCTTTCGCCTGGAAGAGCGCCTGGGCTCACGGCTTTTCGTGCGCACCACCCGCAGCATCCGCCTGACCGAAGCCGGCAAGACCTATTTCGAACAATGCCGGCAAGCGCTGACGCAGTTGGTCGAGGCGCAACAGGAAATGATGGGCGCGCAATCGGTGCCGTCCGGGCAACTGCGCATCAGCTTGCCCACCACCTACGGGCATCATCGGATCCTGCCCTTGCTGCCGGCCTTTCGGGCGTTGTACCCGCAAGTCAGCGTGGACCTGCACCTGAGCAATCGAAACATCGATTTCGTCGCCGAAGGTTATGACCTCGCCATCCGGGTGCGGGCCCAGCCGGACTCGTCGATGATCGCCCGTCTGCTGGAAGACGCGAAACTGGTGGTGGTCGCGTCCCCGGATTACCTGCGTAAGGCCGGCACGCCGCAGGTTCTTGAAGACCTGGACGACCACGAGTGCATCCAGTTCGAATTGCCCAGCAGCGGGCGACGGATATCCTGGTTGTTCAATGTCGAGGGCAAGGAAAAGGAGGTGTTCGGCGAAGGAGGGTATTGCTGTTCCGACGACGTGCTCGGCGGTGTGACGCTGGCCAAACATGGCGCCGGCTTGTTCCAGACCTACAAATTCATCGTGGAGCAGGAGCTGGCCAATGGGCAATTGGTGGAGGTACTTGCGCCTTTTTCGGGGCGCTCGCGTCCGTTTACCTTGCTGTATCCCCATGGCCGGTATGTGCCGCAACGGGTGCGTGCCTTCGTGGACTTCCTGTTGGAGTACCGGCAGCACTGGTCCGGAGCCTGACAAAACCCCCTCCCCACAATGAATCACATCAGTTTTGCGTTCAGCCAGCGATCAGAACCGAAACGCCTGACGGCCGATCAACAGCCACTTGCCATCTTTCTGCTTCTGCCAGATCTGGAAGTTCTCGATTTCCGTTGGCACCACTTCCGTGCCTTTGAGCGCCTGTGCCGAGAAGTGATTGCGCACCAGCGCAGTGTCCCCGGACAAGGTGATTTTCTGGTTCTGCATTTCCAGGGTCTTGAATGCGCTCTTGCCCGTTTCGATGTCGGCGATGAAGGCTTTCTTATCCTGGATGTTGCCGCTGGAGTGCCCGTAGGTGAGGTTCTCGGCGGCCAGGGCCTGGAGTTGGGGGATGTCTTTATGCAGCATGGCCTGGGTCAGGTGGTCGACGGCCTGGGCCACTTCCTGCTCGGCCGATGACGTGGCTGCCGCTGCGTAACCGCTGAACAGGCACAAGAAGCTGACGATCAATGTCGCTTTTTTCATGGGGATTTCCTTGTTGTTGTAGGTATCCGGAGCGTATGAGGGCTTGGTCGCTCTCGTCTGTCATCGTACAACTTGTCGAAGATAACGGGAATAGCCGAGTCGTTGGGCAATGTGCGAAATCAACCTGGCCTGGTCAAAAGCACCTCGGGGGATCGACAACAATGTGGCGAGGGAGCTTGCTCCCGCTGGGCTGCGCAGCAGCCCCAAAAAAACAACTCAATGAACCTGACACGCCTCGGCACCCATTCCAGGGGCTGCTTCGCAGCCCAGCGGGAGCAAGCTCCCTCGCCACAGGAGACTCTTTAGCCGTGATGGCGCATTCACAACCCTTCGCGCACCGCCCCACGAATCCCCTCCAGCAACATGGTAAACGCCGGATTATCGTTGTCCTCGCGCCACACCAGGTGCAACTCGCTCTGGACCCCTTCGCCCAGGTCGATCTCACGAAACACCACCTGCTTGAACACCACGCTGGTGGCGCACCGCGGTACCAAGGCCAGGCCCATGCCGGCGTTGACCAGGGCCAGGATTGTCAGTGACGACCCCAACCATTGGACGAATTGTGGCGCGACCCGGGCCGAGCGGAGCATGCCGGTGAGCAGTTCGTTGAAGGGCGGGTAGGCGGAGTGCGAGTACATGAGGAACGGCTGGGCGTCCAGGTCCTGGACGCTCACCGTGTCGGCAGTCGCCAGGGGATGTCCGGCGGGTACCGCCAGCACGAAGGGCTCGCGCACCAGGCACTCGGTGGCATAGCCGGTCTCCAGCAGCGGCGAGCGGACGATGCCCAGGTCGATGCGCCGGGCACGCAGGGCTTCGTGCTGCTGGTAGGTGTTCATCTCCGCCAGGACGATTTTGACTTGGGGCTGTTTCAGCCGGGCCTCGGCAATCACTTTGGGCAAGAACTCGTACACCGCGCTGCCGACGAAGCTGATGGTCACCGAACCGATGTCGCCCTGGGCGAAACGCCGGGCCGCCACGGCGGCTTGTTGTGCCTGTTCCAACAGGTTCTGCGCTTCGATGAAAAACGCCCGGCCGGCGGCGGTGAGTGCCACGCTGCGGGTGCTGCGGGTGAACAGTTCGACGCCCAGGTGATGTTCCAGCAATTGGATCTGCCGGCTCAGCGGTGGCTGGGTCATGTTCAGGCGTTCGGCGGCGCGACGGAAGTTGAGTTCGGTCGCCACGGTGGTGAAGCAGCGCAACTGGGCCAGTTCAAACATTGATTCAATCCAGGTATCAATCAAGTGCCAAGTTAGATTAGACGGGAACAATCCACCGCGTCCATCATCGTCCCGTTCCCCACAAAAACAATGATCGGGAGGCACCCCTTGAATAACGTAACGGACTCCACCCATGACAGCACCCTGGCGCTCGCGGCGGCCAAGGTCAAACGTCATGTACTGCCGTTGGTGGTGGTGATGTTCATCGTCAACTACATCGACCGGGTCAACATCGGTTTCGTGCGCAGTCACCTGGAAACCGACCTGGGCATCGGCGCTGCCGCCTATGGGCTTGGCGCCGGGTTGTTCTTCGTCGGCTACGCGCTGTTCGAAGTCCCGTCCAACATGCTGTTGCAACGCTACGGCGCGCGGGCCTGGCTGACGCGCATCATGTTCACCTGGGGCGCGGCGGCGATGGCCATGGCCTTTGTGCAAGGTGAAACCAGCTTCTATGTGCTGCGCTTCATTCTTGGCGCCGCGGAGGCGGGCTTCTTTCCCGGCATCATCTACTACTTCACCCAGTGGCTGCCCGCCAACGAGCGCGGCAAGGCGATGGCGATCTTTCTCAGCGGTTCGGCCATCGCCTCGGTGATTTCCGGCCCGGTGTCTGGCGCCTTGCTGCACATCAGCGGGATGGGCCTGCATGGCTGGCAATGGATGTTCCTGATCGAAGGTTTTGCCTCCATCGTGCTGTGCGGGTTTGTCTGGTTCTGGCTGCAATCGCACCCGAGCCAGGCCAAATGGCTGACGGCTGAAGAGAAAGCCGTATTGATCGCCGCCATCGCCGAAGAGCAGCGGGCCCGGGAAGCCGCGCAAGTGATCAAGCCGTCGATGTTCAAGTTGTTGGCCGACCGACAGATCGCGCTGTTCTGTTTCATCTACTTTTCCATCGCCCTGACCATCTACGGCGCCACGTTCTGGCTACCGAGCATGATCAAGAAAATGGGGAGCCTGGGGGACTTCCAGGTCGGTTTGCTCAATTCCATTCCGTGGATCATTTCCATCGTCGCGATGTACGGCTTTGCCGCCCTGGCCGGTAAATGGAAATTCCAGCAGGCCTGGGTCGCGGTGACGCTGGTGATCGCTGCGTTCGGCATGTTCATGTCCACCACCGGCGGGCCGATCTTTGCCTTCGTGGCGATCTGTTTCGCGGCCATCGGTTTCAAGGCCGCGTCGGCGTTGTTCTGGCCGATTCCCCAAAGTTACCTGGATGCCCGTATCGCGGCGGCGGTGATCGCCTTGATCAACTCCATCGGCAACCTCGGCGGCTTCGTCGCGCCCACGGCTTTCGGTTTCCTGGAACAGACCACGGGCTCCATCGAGGGCGGCCTGTATGGGCTGGCCGCCACCTCGCTTGTCGCCGCGGTGGTGATCTTTTTCGCCCGCACCGCACCGAAGCGCGACACCCCGAACTCACTGTCCGGTCGGCCCGAAACCGTTGCCGAAGCGAATCAGCTGGAAAAATCGCAAGCCTTGAAACCTGGCCCATCGGGAGCCGCTGCATGAAGATCAAACGCGTCACCGTGACACCCATCGCTTTTCGCGATCCACCCTTGCTCAACGCCAGCGGTATCCATGAGCCGTTCGCGCTGCGCTCGATCATCGAGATCGAGAGCGACAACGGTTACATCGGCCTGGGGGAGAGCTACGGCGATGCCCCGGCCCTGGCAATCCAGCAGCAGTTGCAGAGCCAGTTGATCGGCCTGGACCCGTTCAACCTCAATCAGTTGCGGGCCATCGTCCAGGCGACCGTCGCCGCGCAGAAACCGGCCAGCGTTGCCGGTGCCGAACTGGCACCGGGCTCCCATGCGAGCAAGGCGGTGAGCAATGCCTACTCGGCGTTCGAAGTGGCCTGCCTGGATTTGCAGGCCCATTACCTGAACGTGCCGCTGGTGGACCTGCTGGGCGGCGCGATTCGCGATGAGATCCCGTTCAGTGCCTACCTGTTTTTCAAGTACGCCGAGCACATCGATTCGCCGTACCCGCCCGACAGTTGGGGCGAGGCGCTCAACGAACAGCAGATCGTCGCCCAGGCCCGGCGGATGATCCAGGACTACGGCTTCAAGAGCATCAAGCTCAAGGCCGGCGCCCTCGATCCGGAACATGAAGTGGCGTGCATCAAGGCGCTGAAACAGGCCTTTCCCGGCTACCCGTTGCGCATCGATCCCAATGCCAATTGGTCCCTGGAGACCTCGATTCGCATGGCCGAGCTGCTGGGGGATGACCTGCAGTATTACGAAGACCCGACACCAGGGCTGGAAGGCATGGCCGAGCTGCACAAGCGCACGGGGCTGCCGCTGGCGACCAATATGGTGGTCACCGATTTCGATGAGTTCCGCCGTAGCGTGGCCCTGGACAGCGTGCAGATCGTCTTGGCCGACCACCATTATTGGGGTGGTCTGCGGGACACCCAGGCCCTGGCGAAAATGTGCAGCACCTTCGGCCTGGGCGTGTCGATGCATTCGAACTCGCACCTGGGCATCAGCCTCATGGCCATGGCCCACGTGGCGGCCGCGGTGCCGAACCTGGACTACGCCTGCGACACCCATTACCCGTGGCAGGAGCCGGATGAAGAAGTGATCAAGGGCGGCAAACTGCCGATTGTCGACGGCTGCGTGAAGATCACCCGGGCGCCTGGCCTTGGCTTGGAATTGGACCGGGATCAACTGGGCAAGCTGCATGACCAGTTCCTCAGTTGCGGTATCCGCCAGCGCGACGATGTGCGGCAGATGCAGCGCTACCGGCCGGAGTGGAAGACCGTCAAGCCGAGGTTCTGAGCTGATAGCGAGGGGGCCTGCTGCGCAGGCCAGCGGGAGCAAGCTCCCTCGCTACAAAAGCTACACGGTGCAAACCTGTGGGAGCGAGCTTGCTCGCGATAGCGGTGAGTCAGCTTGCATCGATGTTGGATGCACTGTCGCCATCGCGAGCAAGCTCGCTCCCACAATAAGCAGGACAACCGGCCCACACCCAAAGTATCGCACCCGTCGGCAAGGCAGTCTTACACCCAAGCTGTCGCGCCCCTCGACCTCGCCGTCTTACACCCAAACTGCCGCGCCGGGCCGGCGCTGCCAAAGCATTCGCCAATTGCCTCCAAGGCAGCGTATGACGCGCCCTGGCACCTTTCGATAATCGCCTCCGACATCCCGTCCCCTGTTGCGGAGCGCGCCATGCACAACAATAAAAATACCTGCCTGCGTTTTTTGCCTGCGGTCATCGCCGGTCTTTCCAGTCTGGGCCTGACGTCTTGGGCCAACGCTGAAATCATGCTGTACGACAAGGACCAGACCACTTTTTCCACTGACGGCTACATCAACGCCTTTTACGTCAACAGCGACGTGGACCGCGCGGGTGAGCAGTACGACCGTCGGCAGGCGCGGGTCAAGATGGGCTTTTTGCCCAACTACCTGGGCTTCAACATGGGCAAGCAGGTCGATGACCTCAAGCTCGGCGCCCGGGCTTCGTTCTGGGTGACCATCAACGACAGTGAAACCAATGGCACCGACACCGCCATCGACGTGCGCCAGTTCTACGGCACCGTGGCCAACCCGGAGTGGGGCGAAGTGCTGATCGGCAAGGACTTCGGCCTGTTTGCCCGCTCCAACATCCTGCTGGATGAACTGCTCGCCGGTTATGGTCAGGTCAGCGATACCCTGGGGCTGGTGGACGGCGGTGGCGTGTCGTTCGGCAACATCGGCAGCGGTTACCCGTACCCGTTCCCGACCTCGCAGATCACCTACCGCACACCCGTGATGGACGGGCTGCGGGTGGCGGTGGGGATCATGGACCCGGTGGACACCAACGACAACAGCGCTACCGGCAAGGCCTATCAGGAAAACCCGCGCACCGAGAGCGAAATCACCTACCAGTTCGACCTGGGCGGGGCGAAGATCTACAGCTGGCTCAACGGCAGCTACCAGACCTCGGACAACACCGATTCCACCGTCGAGTCGGTAACTTCCAAAGGCCTGGGGTATGGCGTACAGGCGAAGATGGGTGGGTTGTCGCTCACCGGTTCGGGGTTCCAGGCCAAGGGCATCAACCCGTTCTTCACCAACAACGCCGGCGAGGCCACCCTGCGCAATGTCGACAGCAAGGGCTACCTGTTGCAGGGCTCGTACAAGCTGGGCAAGAACCGCCTGGCGCTGTCCTACGGCAAGACCGATGACGACGGCAACGGCGTGGTAGGCAGTGGCGCCGATTACGAAACCCGGGGCATCGCGCTGTTCCACGACATCAATGACAACCTCAAGCTCGTGGCCGAGTACAACCAGTTCGAAATCAACGGCCACGACACCAGTGCCCAGAACGAAGACACCGACACCTTTGCGGTGGGCGCGGTGCTCACCTGGTAAGAGTTGGATCCTTTGGGTCCGACGCCGTCTGTGGGAGCAAGGCTTGCCCGCGATAGCCGCGCCGCATTCGAACAGATGAACCGCGTTATCGTTCATCGCGGGCAAGCCTTGCTCCCACAGATAAATCCCCTCGCCACAATAGTCATTCCAACTGGACACCGTCGCAGTCTTTTGTGGCGGGGAAGTTTGCTCCCGGGGGCTGCGCATCAGCCCCCTTTTTTCAGTGGGATGTCCCCTCGGCGAACTCGATCTTGTTGCCGACGTTGTACTTGCCCGAAGGCTTGTTCATGGGCAGGCGCTTGATTTCCTTGAGGGTGTTGCTGTCGTAGACGATCAGCGCGCCATCGGTGTCCCAGATACTCAGCAGCAAGTAGCGCCCGTCGCGGGTGAACTCGACGTGGGCGGCAGTCTTGCCGGGCATGGGCCGCAGGGTGTGGGCGATTTCCAGGGTCTGTTTGTCGATCAGGTGGATGGCGTCGTTGTCGGGGCCGAAGAACACATCGGTCCAGGCGTAGCGAGAGTTGGCATGGCTGCGCAGGAAGAAACCCGGCCCCAGGGTGGGGATCTGCTTGATGACTTTCCAGGTGTCGAAGTCGATCACCGAGATCAGCCCCTTGCTGATGTTGGGTGTGGCGAACACCCAGTGCCCATCGCGTTTCCAATAGGTCCCCGAGCCCAGGTGCGGCATGCCCGGCAGCGCGATGTCGGTGACGATCCGCCCTGTGTCGAGGTCGATCACCTGGCCGCCCTGGGCCTTGCGCGAGGTGGCGAGCAACTGCCGGTAGTCGGGCGAGAAGGAAAAGTCGTCGAGGTAATCCTCGGCTTCGATTCGCCTGGGCACGAAGTCCGGGTTCGGCCCGGTGGACAGCTCCCAGACCTCTTTCACATCCTTCAAGGCCACGATGAAGCTGTTGCGCGGCGGCGCGGTATAGACCGCACTGACCCGCGAGGCCTGGCCGCCCAGTCCCACCGTTGCAACCGTCTTGACCAGCGACAGGTCGCGGGCATCCAGCACCACCACGTTGCCCGGCAGGGTGTTGCCCACCAGCACCCAGCGCCCGTCCTTGCTCACCGCCAGGTTGCGGGTATTGAGCCCGGCCCGCACCTCGGCGATGAGCGTGAGGTTGTGCAAGTCATACAGACTGATCCAGCCGTCCCGGGAGGCGAAATAGACGAAGCGTCCGTCCGGCGAAAATTTCGGTCCGCCATGTAGCGCGAAGTGTGAGGCGAAGCGCGCCAGGACCTCGAAGCGATCCCCGTCGATGATATCGACGTGATGGTCGCCAGCCTCCACCACCACGAACAGGTTCAGCGGATCGGCGTGGTGCTGGGGTTTATCGGGCAGGGTGGCGACATCCGCCAGCAGGCGATGGCTGCGGCGAGTGTCGGCCTCGCTCCAGGTCGGTTCGACGGCGGGCGGACGTTGGAGATAGTGGGTCAGGCCATCGATCTGCGCGGGCTCCAGCACCGCGCCGAATGCCGCCATCTGGCTGGCTGGGCGTCCATGCTCGATCACCTGGCGAATCTCGTCGGGCTTGATCCGGCTCAGGCTCTGGGGCAACAACGCCGGCCCGGCAGCGCCGATGCGATTGACCCCGTGACACTGCTGGCAATGTTGCTGGTAGTTGTGTTCGGCCAATGCCAGGTCCGGTTCAGGCGCCGTGGCAGCGTGGACGGCACCGATCCACAGCAACGGGGCAAGCCAGCCGAGGTTCATGATGCCACCCTCGCGATACCGGGCTGGAGCGGTATGCCCGGGTGCAGGCGCGCCGGATGCTCCAGCAACTGATGGGCAAACAGGCCGACCACCTTGCCGATCACCGTCAAGGTCGGCAGGCCTTCGGCGCACGTCAGTGCCATCTCCGGCAATTGCTGGAGGGTGCCACGCAGGACCTGCTGGTCGGGTCGCGTGCCGTTGCTGATCAAGGCCGCCGGCGTGTCGGCCGCCAGGCCCGCTGCGATCAGCCGCGTGGCGATGGTGCCGAGGTTCGACAAGCCCATGTAGAACACCAGGGTCTGGCTGTCATCCGCCAGGCTTTGCCAGGGCAGGTTCAAGTCGCCTTCGCGTTGCAGATGACCGGTGATGAAACGACAGGAATTGACCATGTCGCGATGGGTCAGGGGAATCCCGGCATAGGTGCTGCAACCGGCCGCGGCGGTGATGCCGGGCACCACCTGGCAATCGATACCCCGGGCCAGCAGATACTCCAGCTCTTCGGCACCGCGACCGAAGATGAGCGGATCACCGCCCTTGAGCCGCACCACCCGCTGGCCCAGGTCGGCCAGGTCGGCCAGCAGTTCGTTGATTTGTGGCTGGGGCAGGCTGTGGCAGCCGGCGGCCTTGCCGACGTAGTGCCGGGCGCAGGGCAGGGGGATCAGGTTGAGCAGTTGCGGGCTGATCAAGCGGTCGTAGACCACCGCGTCGGCCTGCATCAACAGGCTCCAGGCGCGCAAGGTCAGCAGGCCCGGATCACCGGGGCCGGCGCCGACCAGGGCGACCTCACCCGGTCTGAAGGGTGATTGCAGGGCAGCGGGCAAAACGATGGAGGCAGGCATGGGACTTCCTTGGTTCGTCATCAGGTTCGCCGTCGGTTTATCAGGCGCAGGGCATCGCAACGCTGGGAATCGCGTGCAGGCCAATTTCGTCATCGCTGAGGTGGCAGCCGGGGTCCTGGCCCCACAGGTCGCCGTCGGCCCAGGCGCGGGTGCGGGTATTGCCGTTGCAGATGTCCAGCCAGCGGCATTGCCCACAACGGCCGCCCACGGCCCGTGGATGTTCGCGCAGCTTCAGCAGCAGGGCATCGGGGCGGTCTGACCAGAGTGTCTTGAACGGCGTCTGGCGCACGTTGCCCACCGAGTGCTGCCACCAGTACGTGTCGGGGTGGACCTCGCCGGTATTGTCGATGTTGGCGATGCCGCTGCCCGACGCATTGCCGCCCCAGGCCCGCAGCATCTGCTCCAGTGCGGCGTAGTGCTGGGGCAGGCGTCGGGATACCCACTGCAGCAACAGGATCGCATCGGCGTCGTTGTTGCCGCTGACGAAGTCACTGTCGCGGCCCTGTTCGATGTCGTGCCAGGCTCGCTCGAAGATCAGGGTCATGGCCTCGCGACTCATCTGCTGATGGGCATCGAGCTTGCGACTGCGCTTGCCCCGGCCGCTGTAGTTCAGATGCGACAGATAGAATTTCTGCACGTCGTACTCATCCATCAAGTCCAGCAAGCGCGGCAACTGGGCGTGGTTGTGCTGGGTGAGGGTGGTGCGCAATCCGACCCGGATGCCTTGCTCGCGGCAGAGCCGGATGGCCGCCATGGAGCTGGCGAAGCTGCCCTTGAGCTGGCGGAACTCATCGTGGGTCGCTTCCAGGCCGTCGATGCTGATGCCGACGTAATCGAAGTTCGCCGCGGCAATCTGTTGGATATTGGAGGCGTCGATCAGTGTGCCGTTGGTGGATAGGGCCAGGAAAAAGTCCTTGCTGCGGGCATAGGCACTGAGTTGGAACAGGTCGTCGCGCAGCAGCGGTTCGCCGCCGGACAGGATCAGCACGCGCACCCCGGCGTCATGCAAGTCATCGATGACCTTGAGCGCCGCCGCGGTGTCCAGTTCGTCGCGAAACACGCTGTCGGCCGACGTCGCATAGCAGTGCTTGCAGGTCAGGTTGCAACGCCTGAGCAGGTTCCAGATCACCACCGGCGGGCGGTGCTTGCCCGGTGGCGCGACGCGTGGGGCGGGGCATTGCCCGGCCAGGGCTCGCAGGTAGTGGCTGATCCTCAACATAAAGCGCTCCTTCGATTTCGATCGACGTGCGGGTTCAGCGCGGCTTGCTCCCGCGTTGTGGGAGCAAGGGTTGGTGGGAGCAAGGCTTGCCCGCGATGAAGCCGATGCGCTCCTTCATAAAACCGACGCCCCTGTTTCGCGAGCAAGCTTTGCTCCCACAGGCGTCAGACGCAGGCCGGTTTTTTTCAGGATGCGGCTGCTCACCAGCATTTCGTCGGCGGCGCAGGCGTCCCCCAGCAGGTAGCGCAGGTGTTCGCGGTAGCTGTCGATTTCTTCGCGGCTGCGGCCGTGGACCATGGCGAACAGGTTGTAGCGCCAGCCGGGCCGGCGCGGCCGCCGATAGCAGTGGCTGACGAAGGGCTGCGCCCCCAGCAGCGCGCCGAGGCGCGACATGTCGGCGTCGGCCACGTCCCAGACCGTCATGCCGTTGTGGCGATAACCCAGGCGGTAGTGATTGGGCACGGCGGCGATGCGCCGGATCGCCCCTTCGGCCTGCAGGCGCTTGAGCAGGTCGAGGGTGGATTCCACGCTCAAGCCCAGTTGCTCGGCCAGCCAGGCCCAGGGGTCTTCGAGCAAGGGCAGGCCGGCCTGGGTCAGTTCCACCAGGCGCAACGCCAAGGGCGTTTCATCCAGCCTTGGCGGTGCTTTCCACGCAGTCTCAGACGGGGAAGTACAGGCCGACATGGTAGGTCTCCTCTTTGGGCAGGTTCAGCGGCACCAGGCCGGTCAGGTGTTCGATGCGCAGCAGGGTGTCGTCGATCGCCTGTTCGCTGGGGCAGGCGAGCACGAACCACATGTTCCAGGTGTGCTCGCGGCGGTAGTTGTGGGCCACTTCGGGCATGTCGGCGAGCAGCTCGGCGATGGCTTCGAAGCGCGGTTCGGGCACCGCCAGCGCCGCCAGGGTGAACGCGCCACCCAGGCGGTCGATGTCGAACATCGGGCCGAAGCGGGTGAGTACGCCGTCGTTGAGCAGTTCGTGCAGGCGGTCGAGCAATTCAGTGCTGCTGCTGTCCAGTTCCTGGGCCAGGGCTTGCCAAGGATGGCGGACCAGCGGCAGGCCCAGTTGCAGGCGATTGATCAGGCGGCGGTCGAGGTCATCCATCGATACGGGCTCCGACCGGTGCGGCGTAACGTGCGCCGCATTGCTTAAACAGGTGCGTGCTGAACAGCAATTGGTGGGGCAGGTCGTCCAGCAAGTGTTCTTCCAGCAGCGCCTGGACCTGGGCTTCGACGCGGTCGCGCTGGCGACCGTGGATCATGCAGAACAGGTTGTATTGCCACTGGGGCAGGCGCCGCGGGCGCTGGTAGCAAAGGTTGATGCCGGGGGCCTGGCCGAGGCGCCGACCGACTTCATCGACCAAGGCGTCCGGCACGTCCAGCACCAGCATGGCGTTGGCGGCAAACCCCAGGGCGCGATGGTTGACCACCAGGCCGACGCGCCGGAACAGGCCCTGTTCGTGCCAGCGCTGCACCTGCTCGAGCACCTCGGGCTCGCTGGCCTCGATCTGCTCGGCCAGGGCCTGGAAGGGCCGCGATGTCAGGGGCAGGCCGGTTTCCAGCAGACGGCGCAGCGCCAGTGACTGTTGCTCGCTCAGGGCGTTTTTCATGGGGTGGCCTCCAGGGCAAAGCCCAGGTCGATGCGGTAGGCGGTGAGCATGGGCAGGTCCAGTGGCGTGAGACCGGTGTCGTGTTCCAGTTCCTGGAGGATGTTGTCCAGATGGGGCCGATTGGGGCCAGTCAGTACGAACCAGAGGTTGTAGCGATGCTCCCGGGCATAGTTGTGATTGACTTCCGGGTATTGGCTGACGCGTGCCGCCACCTGGTGCAAGCGGTCTTCGGGCACGGCCAGGGCGGCGAGGGTGCTGGCTCCGGCCCGGGTGTGTTCGAACACCGGGCCGACGCGCGATAAGGTCCCGGCCACGTGCAGGTGGTGCAGGCAGTCGATGACCTGGGTTTCGCTGCAGCCCAAGGCCTCGGCCATGGCTTGATAGGGCTCGGCGCACAACGGCAGGCCATGCTGGAATCGATCGATCAGGCGCCGGGCCAGTGAGTTGAGTGTCATGGTCAGTACCCCGGCTTGTGGGCGCGGCTACTGAAGAAAATGCCGCTGGGGCTCAGGGCCGGCAAGCTGCCCAGGCGTTCGAGGCGATAAGGGTCCCAGACCTGCACCTGACCGCCATCCCGGGCGGACAGCCACAGTTGGTCGCCTCGGGCGGTGAACTCCATGTGCAGCACTGCCGGACCCGGCCGCAGGTCGGCGACGATGGCGTGGGTCTGGGTGTCGATGACCTGGACGCGGTCGTTGTCCGGGTAGGCGAAGTTGACCCACAACTGTCGGCCATCCGGTCGCGCTGTGACGAACACCGGTTGACCGGCCACGGCGATGGCGTCGGTCTGTTGCCAGTCCTGGGCGTTCATCACCAACACTTGGTGATGCCCGACGGCGGGCACGAAGGCTTGCCGGTCGGCGATGGCCCAGCCTTCCAGGTGCGGCATCTTGTACACCGGGAGCCGCTCCTGGCCGCGCCCGTAATGCCCCAGTACCCGTTTCACCCCGCGCTCCGGGTGCCAGAGATCGAGTTGGGCCATGCCGTCTTCACCGAACAGTCCGGCCATGTAATAACGCCCGTCCGGGGTGATCAGGGCGTCGTAGGGTTGTTGGCCAATGGCGGTGAAACGCTCGATGCGCGGGGTGAGGCCCAGGCTGAAATCGGCGGTCCAGATTTCGCCGGTGTCGAACAGACTGAACACGAAGCGTTGTCCTGGCGCATCCACCAAGCCCACCACCCGTGAGCGCTTTTGGCCACCGGGCAATGGCGTGGCCGGGATGTCGGCGACCTGTTCCAGGGTCTGGGCATCGAACACCTTGACACCGCCGGGCTCGTAGTTGGAAACGGCGATCAGCTTGCCGTCCTGGCTGATCGCGCCGCCGATGCTGTTGCCGCCCTGGATGATCCGGCGTTCGACGCGCGCACTCAGCAGGTCGACCTTGCTCAGGCCGCCATCACGGCCGAAGACATAGGCATAGCGCTGGTCGCGGGAGAACACCACCGAGGCGTGGGACAAGTCGCCCAGGCCTTCGACGCGGCCCAGGGCGGTGCGGGTGTCGCTTTCGATGATTTGCAGGCTGCCGCTGGCGCGCTCCACCACCACGCCCAAATCGCCGGTACCGCGCAACGGTGTCTGGGCGCAACCGCAGAGCAGCAGGGCGATGGCCGTGGAGGACAGGAAGGAACGGATCATGGGGCGGGTTTTCCTTGAAGGAGCCGGTCCACCAGCCAGCGAATGTCGTCGGGCGCAAGCAACGCTGCCCAACCGGGCATGGCGCTGCCGGGCCGTCCGAGGGTGACGGTGGCGATGAGGCTGTCGCGGGATTTTCCGGCCAGGGCTTCGTGGGTCAGGGGCGGGCCGAGGCCGCCGGTCAGGTACAGGCCGTGGCAGGCGCCACAGTCCTGGTCCAGCAGGTGTTGCAATTGGGCCTGGCGCTGGTTGTCGGGAGCGGCCAGCACGCAGGAAGAGAAAGCGAAGAGGAGGGTGGTCATCGAGATTGCGGTGTTGTGTCGTTCCATGACGCCTCCTGATCAAGAAATAAAGTTGAGCGCGGTCCCTGTAGTGAGGGAGTTTATGTGGGAGCAAAGCTTGCTCGCGAAACAGCCGCCTTGATCTCTGAAGGACCGCACCGCCCCCATCGCGGGCAAGCCTTGCTCCCACATACAACCCCTTGCCACAGAGCTGGACTCCTTGAGCGTTATTTAAGGGTCAAGACCCACGCAGCCAGGATCTTGGCTTCCTCTTCCGTCACAGGGTTGGCCGGCATCGGCATCGGTCCCCAGTTACCTTGCGTGCCTTCCTTGATGTGCTTGGCAAGCACGTCCTGGGCCCCGGCGACGCCAGCGTTTTTCGCCGCGACCTCCTTGAGCGCCGGGCCCACCACCTTGGTGTCGATGGAATGGCAGGCGGCGCAGGGTTTGCTCTTGAACAGCGTCGGGCCGTCTTGCGCCAACGCCGGCAGGCTGTAGGCGGCAGTCAAGGCCAGGGCAATCAGAATAGGCTTCATGGTTTTTCCTCTTATTGATGGGGCTCAATAGATGTCGTGTTGGGTGTTGTAGACGTTGAATTTCCCGGTCGGGGTGATCAGGCGCTTGTCCTTGATCACGTTCTTGACCTTGAGGGTCTTGTCGTCGATCACCACCAGCGCCGACTCGTCCTCCTGACCACTCCAGACCGAGAACCAGACCTCGTCGCCGGCCTTGTTGTATTCCGGTTGCACCACGCGCAGCGCGCCTTTCTCGATGCCGGCGTATTCGGCGATCGGCAGCACGGTGTAGCCGGCGTCGAGCTTGTCGATGTTGAACACCGCCACCGACTGGCTGAGCTTGGCGTCCGGGCTGAGGGTGGTGTCGACATACAGGTGGCGCGAGGCGGGGTGGGTCTTGATGAACAGCGAGCCGCCACCCTGGCCCTGGAGCGAACCGACCTGCTTCCAGGCGTATTGCGGATGCTTGATCGGGTCGGTGCCGATCATGGAAACCCCGGCGTCGCCCAAGTGGCTGGTGGCCCAGACCGGCCCGTAGAGTGGGTGGTTGAAGTTGGCGCCGCGCCCCGGGTGCGGGGTCTTGCCGACATCCACCAGGGCGGTGAGCTTGCGTTCCTTGGAGTCGATCACTGCGACCTTGTTGGAGTTGTTGGCGGCCGTCATGAAGTAGCGATGGCTGCTGTCCCAACCGCCGTCATGGAGGAACGGCGCGGCGTCGATGCTGGTGATGGTGAGGTTCTTGATGTCCTGGTAGTTGACCAGCATCACCTTGCCGGTTTCCTTGACGTTGACGATGAACTCCGGCCATTCGTGGGAGGCGATGATGGCCGCGACCCGTGGCTCGGGATGGTATTGCTGGGTGTCGACGGTCATGCCCCGGGTCGAGACGATCTGCCTGGGCTCCAGGGTCTCGCCGTCCATGATGGTGAACTGCGGCGGCCAGTAGGAACCGGCGATGGTGTACTTGTCCTCGTAGCCCTTGAACTTGGAGGTCTCCACCGAGCGGGCTTCGATGCCCACCTTGATTTCCGCCACCTTGGTCGGCTCTTTCGGCCACAGGTCGATCATGTCGATCTTGGCATCGCGGCCGATCACCAGCAGGTAGCGCCCCGATGCGGAGATGCGCGAGATGTGCACCGCATAACCGGTGTCGATCAGCTTGACGATCTTCTTGGTATCGCCGTCGATCAAGGCGATCTTGCCATCGTCGCGCAGAGTGACTGAAAACAGGTTTTGCAGATTGAGGTTGTTCAGCTGCCGGGTCGGACGGTCTTCGGGTTTGACCAGGACCTTCCAGGTCTTGAGGGTTTCGGCCATGCCCCATTCCGGCGGCGTCGGCGGGGTGTGCTGGATGAACTTGGCCATCACCGTGATCTGGTCTTTGGTCAGGGCATTGGAGGTGCCCCAGTTCGGCATGCCGGCGGCCGAACCGTAGGTGATCAGCGCCTCCAGGTAGGCCTGGCCGCGGGACTGGGTGATGTCGGGTGTCAGCGGTTTGCCGGTGGCGCCTTTGCGCAAGACCCCGTGGCAGCCGGCGCAGCGCTGGAAATAGATTTCCTTGGCCGAGTCGAAGTCGGCCTGGCTCAGGTCCGGCGCGCCTTCGGTCTTGACCACGCGGGACGGTTCCGGCGTGGTGGGTTGGTCGGCGAAGGCGTAGGGAGCGACCAGCGCTGTACACAGCGCCGTCACCCTCAGGGCCCACGTTTTTTTGTGGCTGATCAGCATTCCATTTCTCCTCAGGCATGACCCGCGCTGTGCTGTAATTGACGTTCGGCGCGCAGGTTCTTGGTGCGATGCAAGGCTATGCCCAGGGCGGTGGTGAGCCGCTTGACGGCGATCAAGTTTGCTGGCCGCCGCCCTTGCCAGGTTGTCGCAGGGCGCCGTAGCGTGGCCGGCAATCGTGTTGTCTGATCAGGCCCTCGCCATGAACGCTATCCACACTCTGCAGCACCCCGACGAACCCTTTTATCAACCCCAGGACAACGAGCAGGCGCTGTTCGAACAGGCCTGGCATCACGGCATGCCGGTGCTGATCAAAGGCCCCACCGGCTGCGGCAAGACCCGCTTCGTCCAGCACATGGCTCACCGCCTGAAACTGCCGCTGTACACCGTCGCCTGCCACGATGACTTGAGCGCGGCTGACCTGGTGGGCCGTCACCTGATCGGCGCCCAGGGCACCTGGTGGCAGGACGGGCCCTTGACCCGGGCGGTGCGTGAGGGCGGAATCTGCTATCTGGATGAGGTGGTCGAAGCGCGCCAGGACACGGCGGTGGTGCTGCACCCGCTGGCCGATGATCGTCGGCAGCTGTACCTGGAACGCACCGGCGAAGTGCTGCAGGCGCCGCCGTCCTTCATGCTGGTGGTGTCGTACAACCCCGGTTACCAGAACCTGCTCAAGGGTATGAAGCCCAGCACGCGCCAGCGTTTCGTGGCGATGCGCTTTGGCTATCCGGCGGTGGCCGATGAAGAGCGCATCGTCGCCCGCGAGGCGGGTGTGGACCTGGCCCTGGCGGCCCAGGTGGTGCGGCTGGGGCAGGCGCTGCGCCGGCTCGATCAACATGACCTGGAGGAAGTCGCCTCAACGCGCCTGTTGATTTTCGCCGCGCGCATGATCGGCTCCGGCATGGACCCGCGCCAAGCCTGTCTGGCCTGCCTGGCCGAGCCGTTGAGTGACGACCCGCAGACCGTTGCCGCTTTGATGGATGTGGTCGATGTCCACTTCGGCTGAAACCGCTGGCGTGCCCCGGCGGTTGCCCGGGGATCTGGCGATGTGGTTTTTCATCCTCGCCGAGTTGTCGGTGTTCGCGCTGTTGATCCTGGCATTCACTGTCGCCCAGGCGTTGCACCCGCAGATGTTCAGCGAGGGCCGGCAGTTGCTGGACCGCTCCACGGGCCTGGCCATGACCCTGAGCCTGATCACCGCCGGGCTGTTCGCCGCCCTGGCCCAGGAGCAAGTCAGGCGGGACCGGCCGCGTCGCGCCGCGCTGTTGTTGTGCGGGGCGTTGTTGCTCGCCTGCGGTTATGTGGCGATCAAGCTCACTGAGTATGCCCATCTGCTGGCGAACGGTTTGGGGATGGAGCACGACACGTTCTTCACCTTGTACTGGATCCTCACCGCGTTTCATTTTCTCCATGTGCTGCTGGGCATGGTGATCCTCGCCTGGCTGGCCGAGGGTTGCCGGCGTCGGCGCTACGGTGCGCAGGAACACAGCGGATTGGAGTCCGGCGTGCTGTATTGGCACATGGTCGATCTGGTCTGGGTGTTGCTGTTCCCGGTTGTCTACATTCTCGGTTGAGCGGAGGTGCTCATGTCGGCTTCCCGTGTCTTGATCACCTGCTGGATGGCGCTGGCCGTGCTGAGCACCGGCACCGTCGCCCTGGGCCAAGTCGCCGCCAGCGCACTGGTGTCCATCGCCATCCTGGCGGTCGCGGTGACCAAGGCCTGGCTGATCGCCGACGGCTTCATGGAACTGCGCCATGCGCCGCGCCTGTGGCGGCGGTTGATATTGAGTTGGGCCGCACTATTGGCCGTGCTGATTGCCTCGACACTCATGTCTGGCACATAGCCGTGGCGAGGGAGCTTGCTCCCGCTGGGCTGCGCAGCAGCCCCAAGGCCAGGCATCCCGGTGTATCAGGCTGACCGCGATCAACTTGCCTGGGGCCGCTTCGCGCCCCGGCGGGAGCAAGCGCCCTCGCCACAAAAGCTCATCTGCCTTTCGGGCTGTGTTGGAACAACCTACCAAAACCATCGGAGATTCTTGATCGCCATCAAGCGGTTTCAGCCCCCTCGGTTCCTAGAATGGTCACGCCAAGCAATGAGGAAGTGACCATGTCAGATACCTTCACCAAAGGCATGGCCAGGAATATTTACTTCGGGGGAAGCATCTTCTTCTTCCTGATATTCCTGGCCCTGACCTACCACACGGAACAGACCTTTCCCGAACGCAGCAACCAGGCGCAATTGACGGAGTCGGTGATACGCGGCAAGGGCGTCTGGGAGCGCAACAACTGCATCGGCTGCCATACGCTGTTGGGCGAGGGCGCGTATTTTGCGCCGGAGCTGGGCAACGTCGTGAACCGGCGTGGTGGCGACGAGGCCTTCAAGCCGTTCCTGCAGGCGTGGATGAAAATGCAGCCGCTGAACGTTCCGGGGCGGCGGGCCATGCCTCAGTTCAACCTGAGCGAGCAGGAGGTCGACGACATCGCCGAGTTCCTCAAGTGGAGTTCGAAAATCAATACCAATGGCTGGCCGCCAAACAAGGAGGGCTGAGAGATGAGCATGGCTAATCCGCATCTGAAATTCGCCTCGCAGGCTGTCGCCAAACCCTATTTCGTGTTTGCCCTGATGCTGTTCCTCGGGCAGGTGCTGTTCGGTTTGATCATGGGCCTGCAATACGTGGTCGGCGACTTCCTGTTCCCGCTGATCCCCTTCAACGTGGCCCGCATGGTCCACACCAACCTGCTGATCGTCTGGCTGCTGTTCGGCTTCATGGGCGCGGCGTATTACCTGATACCGGAGGAGGCCGACCGCGAACTGCACAGCCCGAAACTGGCGCTGGTGTTGTTCTGGGTATTCGCCGCCGCAGGCGTGGCGACGATCCTGGGTTACCTCTCGGTGCCTTATGCCACGCTGGCGAAATTCACCGGCAACGACCTGCTACCGACCATGGGCCGCGAGTTCCTGGAACAGCCGACCATCACCAAGATGGGCATCGTCGTGGTATGCCTGGGGTTCCTCTACAACATCGGCATGACCCTGCTCAAGGGGCGCAAGACCACGGTCAGCATGGTGATGATGACCGGGCTGATCGGCCTGGCGGTGTTCTTCCTGTTCTCCTTCTACAACCCGGAAAACCTCGCACGCGACAAGTTCTACTGGTGGTGGGTGGTGCATCTTTGGGTGGAAGGCGTCTGGGAACTGATCATGGGTTCGATGCTCGCCTTCGTCCTGATCAAGATCACCGGCGTAGACCGGGAAGTGGTGGAAAAATGGCTCTACGTGATTATCGCCATGGCGTTGATCACCGGGATCATCGGCACCGGTCACCACTTCTTCTGGATCGGCGCGCCCGAGGTCTGGTTGTGGGTCGGCTCGATCTTCTCGGCGATGGAACCGCTGCCGTTCCTGGCGATGGTGGTCTTCGCCTTCAGCATGGTGAAAAACCGCCGTCGGCAGCATCCGAACCGTGCCGCCACGTTGTGGGCCAAGGGCACCACGGTCACCGCGTTCTTCGGCGCGGGTGTCTGGGGTTTCCTGCACACCCTGGCACCGGTCAACTACTACACCCACGGTTCGCAACTGACCGCGGCCCACGGTCACCTGGCTTTCTACGGGGCCTACGCGATGATCGTGATGACGCTGATCAGCTACGCCATGCCGCGCTTGCGGGGCTTGGGTGAAGCGGCGGACGAACGCTCCCAGCGCCTGGAGATCTGGGGCTTCTGGTTGATGACCCTGTCGATGGTGATGATCACCTTGTTCCTCACCGCCGCTGGTGTGGTCCAGGTGTGGTTGCAGCGGTGGATGCCGGATGGCAGCGCCTTGCCGTTCATGGCGACGATGGACCATTTGAAGCCGCTGTTCTGGGCGCGACTGGTCAGCGGCGTCGGGTTCCTGGCCGGGTTGCTCTGCTACCTGTTCAGCTTCCGTCAACGTGGTCGTGCGGCCCTTCGCGCACCGGCGGCGGTGGTGCCTTCATGAGTCGCCACAACGACTAAGCCGAACTCATTTGTGGTGAGGGGATTTATGTGGGAGCAAGGCTTGCCCGCGATGGGGGCGATGCGGTCTTCCAGAGATCAAGGCGCCTGTTTCGCGAGCAAGCCTTGCTCCCACATAAATCCCCTCGCCACAATGGGTTCGGCTTAAGAGGAGAACAACCATGGCATTCACCCTCGAGCTGGAAGAATGGGTCGGCAGTGTCTGGCACCGTTTCATCACCCGTCGGGCCAGCGCCGATTTTCCTGAAGCACGGGTCGAACTGATTCCCCGGCAACGCGCCCTCCAGGTACTGTTCCGCGCCACCGGCGGTGCGCCTCACCTGGGGGTGGAAGCGGTCAGCGACCGCGACCTGCTGCTGCGTCGCAACCTGTTGCAGCAGATCGCCGGCACCTGCAAGCAAGTGCCCCTGGCCTGCTGCGACGGCGACAACCTGCGTCTGCCAGCGAGCCTGGCGGCGTTCCCCGATATCGGGCTCAACCAAGAGCTGTATCGCTGGCTCGCCTTGCTGGCCGCGCAGTCGGGACCGATGACGCACTGGGGGCGAGACAATCAGCGCTGGACCCAAGCGGTGTTGACGCGCTACCCGGCGCTGCGCCCTCGCTACCGGCGGCTGGTGGACGCGCACCTGTCCCTGCGCCCCGATCCCGCCACGCTCAACCCGGTCGAAGCCGCCCTGGAGCGGGCGTTGTGCCAAGCCTTGCGCGAACCGGGCAGTGTCGAACATTTTCCCCGCAGCGAGCGGGCCGCCTGGCCGTTGCCGCTGTGGCTCTACCCACCCCAACACCTGGCCAATCCCCAGGCCGCCAATCTCGAAGAGTCCGAGCAATACCTGGCGACGCCGCCCGGTGAACAGCAAGGTGGGCGCAAGCGCGCCGAGCGAATCGATGACACCACCCGTGACGGTGGGCTGCTGATCGTGCGCCTGGAAAACCTGTTCAGTTGGACCGAACACGTGGACCTGGATCGCTGGGCCGATGACAGCGAAGACCCGGACGCCGCTCGCGTCGCCGAGGACCTGGACCAGTTGACCTTGTCACGCACCCGCATACGCAAGGGCGGTGGTTTGAAACTGCACCTGGACCTGCCCCCGGCCGATGTGGACGACATCCCGTTGGGCGCGGGCATCCTGTTGCCGGAATGGGATTACCGCAAGCAACGCCTGCAGGACGACTTCGTCAGCCTGCAAACCTTCACCCCCCGCGATTGCCAGCCCCAGCCGTTGCCCGCACGCCTGCGAAGCTCGGCCCAGCGCCTGCGTCGCCAGTTCGAACACTTGCGCAACGATCGCCAGTGGTTGCGCCAGCAAACCCAAGGTTCGGAGCTGGACCTGCAAGCCTGGCTGGATTTTCATGTCGAGCGCCAGCACGGCCAGTGCAGCGAACGCGGACTGTTCATGGACCAGCGCCAGACCCGTCGCGACCTGGCCTGCCTGCTGCTGGCCGACCTGTCGATGTCCACCGATGCCCACCTCAATGACGAGCACCGGGTGATCGATGTGATCCGCGACAGCCTGTTGCTGTTCGGCGAAACCCTGTCGGTGCTGGGGGATGATTTCGCTCTGTACGGGTTCTCTTCCCTGCGCCGCCAGCAGGTGCGCATGCATGAACTCAAGGCTTTCAACCAGCGTTACGACGATCACACCCGCGGACGCATCCAGGGCCTCAAGCCTGGTTACTACACGCGCATGGGCGCGGCGATTCGCCAGGCCACGCAACGGTTGGCGGGCTGCAAACGCCGGCGCAAATTGTTGTTGCTGCTCAGTGACGGCAAGCCCAATGACCTGGACCTCTACGAGGGACGCTACGGCGTGGAAGACACCCGCCAGGCGGTGCTTGAGGCGCGGCGCCAAGGGTTGACGCCGTTCTGTATCACCATCGACCGCGAAGCAGGGGATTACCTGCCGTACATGTTCGGGGCCAACGGCTACACCTTGATTCGCCAGCCCGAGCAATTGCCACTGCGTCTACCGCAGTTGTACCGGCAATTGACTCAGGATTGAGGGTTCAGACGATGCTGCGAGGCAACCAGAAGAACATGACGATGCAGAAGATCGTCAGCCCGCCACAGAACCAACCGAAGCGCCGTAGCCGGCGCTCGCCGGCCCTTGCCGCCTCGGCTGGCAACGGCATGCCGCACTGGCGGCATTCGGTGGTATCGACAGGGTTGGCCAGTTGGCAATACAGGCAAGTGGGCTGCGCGCTCATTCGAATTGCTCCAGGCGCAGGCGATCGAGAATGGCGATCTGGCGACCGTCCTGGGTGATGATTTTTTCATCGATCAGGCGCCGGATGATCCGCGAAAAGGTTTCCGGCTGGATCGACAAGTGCCCGGCGATCAGTTGCTTGGCCATCGGCAGTTCGAACTGACTGTCCACGGTTTGCAGGCGCACCAGTTGCGTCAGCAGGTAGCGCACCACGCGGTGAGTGGCGTTTTTCAGCGACAGGGTTTCAATCTCGTTGACCCGCTGGTGCAGGCGTACGCAGAGCTTGCCGAGCAGGGCGAAGGTCAGCCGGCTATTGCTTTGCAACAGGCGCATGTAGGTGGCGTTGGACAGTCGATACAGCTGGGTCGGGCCCACGGCTTCGGCGGACGCGACGTAGTTGGGCGTGTCCATCAGCATCATCGCTTCGGCGAAGGTCTGGCGCTCGCCGATGACCTCGAAGACTTTTTCCTGGCCGTCCGGGGTCAGCCGGTAGATTTTCACCGCCCCGGAAATCACGAAATAAAACGCCTGCGCCGGCTCCCCCTGACGGAACAACGGGTCGCCCTTGTCGATGCTCAGTAGTTGGCTGTTGCTCATCAATTCGTCGAGCTGTTCTTCGTTCAAGGGCTCGAACAGATGATGGCTGCGCAGAATCTGGTGATGGACACGGTGGAGCACCATGGCATGGATCCTTGTAATGGCTAAAGAGGGGGCGGGGTCAGACCAGACTCAGGGACAGGCCGCTGGCAAGCGCCACGACGCAGGAGAGCATGACGAACCAGGTAAGCGGCTGAACGACGGATTTCATGGATGGCCCCGGCAAGAAAGGTGATGC
>NZ_JACNDD010000048.1:0-43197 GCF_017351395.1 Pseudomonas sp. FW305-28 | reverse complement strand
GGTCGGCGTGCCGGGCCTGACCCTGATGAACCGCTACATCAGCGGTGACAACGTGCACACCGCCACAGTCGACGACGGCAAGGAATGGGGCCGCGAAACCGAACTGGCCTACACCGTGCAGAGCGGTGCGTTGAAGAGCCTCAACGTGAAATGGCGTAACTCGACAATGCGCCGGGACTACAGCACCAACGAATTCGATGAGAACCGTATTTTCATCAGCTATCCGATCAGTTTGTTGTAAGGCGGTTGGGTGGGTCTGCTGGTGAGGGGGCGGCTGGGCTGGCGCCTTCGCGAGCAGGCTCGCTCCCACAAGGAAAGGTCACCCTTTGCCCGCGGTCATATGGCCTATACAACGGATATCACTCACTGTTTGCTCAGGTAATGCCATGACGACGACACCGATTCGCCAACCCCTCAATCGCCTGCTGCTGACCGGCGCCGCCGGCGGCCTGGGCAAAGTCCTGCGCGAGCGCCTCAAGCCTTTCGCCCGTCACATCCGGCTGTCGGACATCGCCAACATGGCCCCGGCCATCGATGAAAGCGAAGAAGTGGTGCCGTGCGACCTGTCTGATAAGCACGCCGTGCACCAACTGGTGGAAGGTGTCGATGCCATCCTGCATTTCGGGGGTGTTTCGGTGGAGCGCCCGTTCGAAGAGATCCTCGGCGCCAACATCAGTGGCGTGTTCCACATCTACGAAGCCGCCCGCAAGCACGGCGTCAAGCGCGTGATCTTCGCCAGTTCCAACCACGTCATCGGCTTCTACAAGCAGGACGAGGCCCTCGATGCGCTCTCCCCGCGCCGCCCGGATGGTTACTACGGCCTGTCCAAGTCCTACGGTGAAGACGTCGCCAGTTTCTACTTCGATCGCTACGGCATCGAGACCGTGAGCATCCGCATCGGCTCGTCGTTCGCCGAGCCACAGAACCGCCGGATGATGAGCACCTGGCTGAGCTTCGACGACCTCACCCAACTGCTCGAATGCTCGCTCTACACGCCCAAGGTCGGCCACACCGTGGTCTATGGCGTGTCCGCCAACCGCGACGTCTGGTGGGACAACAGCCACGCCGCGCACCTGGGTTACCAACCCAAGGACACTTCCGAGATTTTCCGCGACAAGATCGAAGCCCAGCCAATGCCAGCCGCCGACGACCCGGCCAGGATCTACCAGGGCGGTGCCTTCGTCGCAGCCGGCCCGTTCGACGACTGATTGGCCTGTTTCCATGGGATACGAACGTACAAAGGAATCACCATGCAAGCCGAATTGATTGTCGATGCACGCAACGCCGTCGGGGAGAGCCCGGTGTGGGTCCCCGAGGAAAACGCCCTGTATTGGGTGAACATCCCCAGCGGTGGCCTGCAACGCTGGAATGCCAGCAGCGGAAAAATCCAGGGCTGGGAAGCCCCCGAAATGCTTGCCTGCATTGCCCGTCACCAGGACGGCGGCTGGGTCGCGGGCATGGAAAGCGGTTTCTTCCGCCTGCACCCCCATGACGACGGCAGCCTCGACAGCGAACTCTGTGGGAGCGTCGAGCACAGCCGCGTCGACATGCGCCTCAACGATGGCCGTTGCGACCGCCAGGGCCGCTTCTGGGCCGGCAGCATGGTGCTGAACATGGCCGCCAACGTCGACGAGGGCCGGATGTACCGGTATGAAGCCGGGCAACGCAGCCCGGTCGAGGCGCAACTGAGCGGTTTCATCGTGCCCAATGGCCTGGGCTTCAGCCCGGACGGGCGGACGATGTACCTCTCCGATTCACACCCGTTGAGCCAGCAGATCTGGGCTTTCGATTACGACATCGACAGCGGCACCCCATCCAACCGGCGGCTGTTCGTCGACATGCTGCCCCTGGCCGGTCGCCCGGACGGCGCGGCAGTCGACGCCGACGGTTGCTACTGGATCTGCGCCAACGACGCTGGGCTGATTCACCGTTTCACCCCCGATGGACGTCTCGACCGCTCGCTGGAAGTGCCGGTGAAAAAACCCACCATGTGCGCCTTTGGCGGCAGCCGCCTGGACACCCTCTTCGTCACCTCGATCCGCCCCGGCGACGACAACGACCCACAGTCCCTGGCCGGTGGTGTGTTCGCCCTCAAGCCCGGCGTCAAGGGCCTGGCTGAACCGGTTTTCGGAGGGCTGAAACACGCCGCGAAATGATCTGCTTCACCGCTTTGCTGAATGAGCCATAAAAAAAACAACAAACTGGAGATTGACCATGAATTTCAAACGCACGCTTCTGATCGCAGCCCTCCCCCTGGCTTTCCTGGCCCAGGCGGCCCATGCCCTTGAACTCAAGATCGCCGACATCCATCCCAAGGGCTACCCCACCGTGATGGCCGAAGAAAGCATGGGCAAGACCCTGACCAAAGAGACCAACGGCGAGCTGACCTTCAAATACTTCCCAGGCGGTGTATTGGGTTCCGAAAAGGAAGTCATCGAGCAGATGCAAGTCGGCGCGATACAGATGTCCCGGGTCAGCCTGGGTATCGTCGGTCCTGTGGTGCCGGATGTGAACGTGTTCAACATGCCGTTCATCTTCCGCGACCAGGCCCACATGCGCGCCGTCATCGACGGTGATGTGGGCGATGCGATCCTCGACCGGATCACCAATTCCGAGTTCGGCCTGGTGGCCCTGGCCTGGATGGACGGCGGCACGCGCAACATCTACACCAAGAAGCCGGTGCGCAAGCTCGAAGACCTCAAGGGCATGAAGATCCGCGTGCAAGGCAACCCGATGTTCATCGAGATGATGAACGCCATGGGCGCCAACGGTATCGCGATGGACACCGGTGAAATCTTCAGCGCCCTGCAGACCGGCGTGATCGACGGCGCGGAAAACAACCCGCCGACCCTGCTCGAACACAACCACTACCAAAACGCCAAGTACTACAGCCTCACCGGACACCTGATCCTGCCAGAGCCGATCGTGATGTCGAAAATCACTTGGGAAAAACTGACCCCGGATCAACAGACGATGGTCAGGAAAGCCGCCAAGGCTGCCCAGGCCGAAGAGCGTGCGCTGTGGGACCAGAAGTCCACCGCCAGCGAAGAAAAACTCAAGGCTGCGGGTGTCGAGTTCATCACGGTCGACAAAAAACCCTTCTACGACGCCACCGCACCGGTACGGGCCAAGTACGGCGCGCCCTATGCCGACCTGATCAAGCGTATCGAAGCCGTTCAGTAACGCCTCCCGTTCTGTACTCATGAAAAGGCCCGGCACGCCTGATGCCCAAGGCGTGCCCGGTTACGGTGGAACCCGATGAAGAATTTGCTGCTGCGTATCAACGATAAGATCTACATGACGTGCATCTGGGTTGCCGGCCTTTCCGTCCTGGCGATTTCCCTGATGATTCCCTGGGGCGTGTTCGCCCGCTACGTGCTGGGCTCCGGCTCGAGCTGGCCCGAGCCCACGGCGATCCTGCTGATGATGGTGTTCACCTTCATTGGTGCCGCCGCCAGTTACCGTGCCGGTGCGCACATGGCCGTGGCCATGCTCACCGACCGCATGCCACCGCACCTGAAATCCGCGGCGTCGATCTTTTCCCAATTGCTCATGGCCCTGATCTGCATCTTCATGACGGTCTGGGGCTTCAAGCTGTGCATGTCCACCTGGAACCAGTTCATGGCTTCCCTGCCCGGCCTGCGAGTTGGCGTGACCTATTTGCCGATTCCCCTGGGCGGCTTGCTGACGCTGGTTTTCGTCCTGGAAAAACTCTTGCTCGGTGACCAGAGCAAACGGCGGGTCGTGCAGTTCGACCTGGTTGAAGAAAGTGAAGGTGCCGCTTAATGGACGCTCTGATACTGCTGGGCAGTTTTATCGTGTTGATCCTGATCGGCATGCCGGTCGCCTACGCCTTGGGCGCTGCCGCCCTGATCGGGGCGTGGTGGATCGACATCCCGTTCCAGGCCGTGATGATCCAGGTGGCGGGCGGGGTGAACAAGTTCTCCCTGTTGGCCATTCCGTTCTTCGTGCTGGCCGGTGCGATCATGGCCGAGGGCGGCATGTCCCGCCGCTTGGTGGCGTGTGCCGGGGTGCTGGTGGGTTTTGTGCGTGGTGGCCTGTCACTGGTCAACATCGTCGCCTCGACCTTCTTCGGCGCGATCTCCGGTTCGTCAGTGGCCGACACCGCGTCGGTGGGCTCGGTGCTGATCCCGGAAATGGAACGCAAGGGCTATCCACGGGACTTTTCCACCGCCGTGACCGTCAGCGGTTCGGTGCAAGCCCTGCTCACCCCGCCAAGCCATAACTCGGTGCTCTACTCCCTGGCTGCCGGCGGTACGGTCTCGATTGCCTCGCTGTTCATGGCGGGCATCGTGCCAGGCTTGCTGATGAGCGCGTGCCTGATGGTGTTGTGCCTGATCTTCGCGAAAAAGCGCAACTACCCCAAGGGCGAAGTGATCCCGATGCGCCAGGCGTTGAAAATCGTCGGCGAAGCCCTGTGGGGCCTGATGGCGATGGTGATCATCCTCGGCGGCATCCTGTCGGGCATCTTCACCGCCACCGAATCGGCGGCCATCGCGGTGCTGTGGTCGTTCTTCGTGACCATGTTCATCTACCGCGACTACAAGTGGCGTGAACTGCCGAAGCTGATGCACCGCACCGTGCGCACCATCTCCATCGTGATGATCCTGATCGGCTTCGCCGCCAGCTTCGGCTACATCATGACGCTGATGCAGATCCCGGCGAAGATCACCACGATGTTCCTGACCCTGTCGGACAACCGCTACGTGATCCTGATGTGCATCAACGTGATGTTGCTGCTGTTGGGCACCGTGATGGATATGGCGCCGCTGATCCTGATCCTCACGCCGATCCTGATGCCGGTTATCGTCGGCATCGGCGTGGACCCGGTGCAGTTCGGCATGATCATGCTGGTGAACCTGGGCATCGGGCTGATAACGCCACCCGTGGGGGCGGTGCTGTTCGTCGGCTCCGCCATCGGCAAGGTCAGTATCGAAAGCACGGTCAAGGCACTGCTGCCGTTCTACGCCGTGCTGTTCCTGGTGCTGATGCTCGTGACCTATGTGCCAGCCCTGTCGCTGTGGTTGCCGCACCTGGTGTTGTAACCATTCCATCAGCAAGCAAGCTCCCTCGCCACAACAGCGTCCACACAAAATCTGCATTTCCTCACTGCTTTTCAATCCAGCAGACAACCACCATGACCCCACCTCTTCTGCACCTCGAAGACGAACTGACCCGCCTCACGCTGGCCCCGCACCTGGGCGCCAGCCTGGTGGACTGGACCTTGCGCAGCAGCGGCGCCCCACTGCTACGCCCACCCGCGCCGCAAGCCCTGGAAAACGGCCTGCCCGGCAAGCTCGGTGGCTTCCCATTGATCCCCTGGTCGAACCGGATCGCCCACGGCGGTTTCGATTGCCCTGGCGGCTGGCTGGCCCTGGAGGCCAACAGCCCCAACGACCCGTTCCCCATCCATGGCAGCGCCTGGCAGCAACCGTGGCAAGTGACCGAACAGAATGCCCAGGAAGCGCTGCTGCAACTCGACAGTCAGCACCCGTTCGGTTATTGCGCCAGTTTGCGTGTCCGCTTGCGCGGCGGCCAGTTGCAAATCGCGATGCTCGTCACCCACACGGCGAAACAGCCGGCGTGGCATGGCCTCGGCCTGCACCCATACTTCCCGCGCACCGCCGGCACGCGCCTGCAAACCCGGGCGAGCGAAGCCTGGCTATGCGACGCCACGAAACTGCCGACGGAACGGATCGACCTGCCCGAACACTGGAACTTCCAGGAGGCCCGCTTACTGCCGGACACCCTCGTGGACAACGGCTTCGGTGGCTGGAACGGGCATTGCCTGATCCAACAGCCGGACCTGGGTTACGAGCTGGCGTGCCAGGCCAGCGGCTGCGATTACTTCCTGCTGTACTGCCCCGTGGGCCTGGATTTCTTTTGCATTGAACCGGTCAGTCACCCGGTCAACGCCCACCACCTGCCTGGGCGGCCAGGGTTGCGCCTGCTGGAGCAAGGGCAATCGGTGGCGCTGGGGTTTTCGATGCAGTGCCGGTTGCTATGATCATCCGAGGTTGCATTGACTTCCACACCATAGATTGAGGTCCGTATCGACTGGCGTAGGTCAAAAGGCAGGCGCCTGTCATGACTCCGGAGCACTCGCCATTATCTGGCCCGAGCCATAGGGTATCCGACAGTAGGCGCCCAGATAATCCTGTATCGCCTGCGTTCCGATCTCTCCCGTGTAGGGGTTCGCCCAAAGTGGCCATAGGGGATTACCGTTCTCGAAGGCGCCGGTCCAATGCCTGTAGTTAAAACCCGTGGGTACGACGTAGTACGTTCGAATGGCTTCCATGGTGCCGCCGTCCGGACGTGGCGGCTGGGCGAATGAATTCGCCGCCCCTTGGGAGTTCGCCCAGTTGGCCGCTTCACCCCCTGTAATGGTTCCGATCATGGCCATCGTCCAGGCGTTCGATCGGATCACCGTATAGGCGGCTGTTTGCCCAGAAGCATCGGCGACCGTAATCGTCGCCTGTCCGTTAGCCCATCCCTCGACCGTACCGTAGCCATCCACGCGGGCGACATCAGCGTTTGACGTGTAGTACGTGTATCCGGGGTTCCCCGTTATGGGGGTACGAGTCACTGTCGTTCCAGCAGGCATGGGCGTGGCGGTTCGTGGTTGTCCGATGTACAGGAAGAACCCGTTGAGGTACACGGGGCTGGTATCGATCACCAGTGCCTGCGCTACATTGATTCCCCAATAATTGGACTCTGGATGATCGCTATACAGCGCCTTGGCGTTGAGGATATGGGCACCCTCGGCGAGCCCGCTCAGTGACAGACTCCAATCACCGTAGCCATCGACATCGGCAGTGCCTTTCAGGTCGGCGTTGTCGAAAATCTGTACCTGCATGCCCATGGAGGCCCTACCGCTCAGGGTGATACTGGTGGCGAGGGTATAGCCGCCGTTGGCGATTGGGGCCTGATGCGGATCCCTGATCGACGTGATCGTCGGCGGTGTGACGGCAACCACATTGATTCCCCAAGCACCGGATATTGGATTGTCGCCGTAGAGTGCCTTGGCGACAAAGATATGGGGGGCCACGCTCAAGCCGCTGACAGTCAAGCTCCAGTCCTCATCGCCATTGGCCTCGGCGGTGCCCTTCAAGTTGTCGCCTTCGTAAATCTCCACCCTCTGGGCCTTCGCCGCCTTGCCACTGAGGGTGACGCTGGTCTCGACGGTATACCCGCCATTGGCGATTGAGGCTTGATGCGGGTCCTTGGCCGAGTCGATGGTTGGATCGATCAGTTGAGCCGAGCCGACCCTCAGGTGTCGGACGATAGAATTGCCCAGCAAGGAGGTGCCCCGGGTAATGGAATAGCTGACATCCACCGTCCCGTTCAGGTTGCCGCTCACATAGGTGAACGGCACGGTAAAAGGCACTGGCTTGCCTGCCGTGTTCGCGTTCAAGGTTCTTGAAGCGTCCGGGGCATTGCTGGACGAGCCCCGCCAACGCAGCACGACTACATCATCGCGCACGGTGACGGTATAAGGCACGATAACATTGGCCCCGATGGCCGGGTTGACCTCGTCCGGGTCCAGCATATCGTCCGGGGCTTCAACGACGGTCGGGATGGGCAGCGAAGGCGCCGCGACACCCACGGTCAGTTCCAAGACATCCGAATCGGGTTGACCGTTCACGCTGTAATAAACCTTGAGCGAACCGCCATCCAGGCGCTTGACCTGTGCCTTGGGCAAGTTTCCCAGCACCGGTTCGCCTGCCACCTCCCCGGCCACGATGACAGGAACGTCGTAGTAAGTCGGATGATCGGAGGCAGTGAGGCCTTCGCACACGATGATGATCCGATCGCCGGGGCTGCGCCCCGCATAGTCAGGGACGGACAAGGTATAGAAGTTCAGGTCCGGATCAAGTGTATTACCAGTGGCCTCGACAATACCGGGTGGGCCATAACGACGATAATCGCCGACCACGGTCACGGCCTTGCTCTTCGAAGGACGATCGTCTTCACCGCTTCTGATCCGCACATACTCCACCGAAGCCCGGCCTCGAGCGATGGCGGCCACATCTTCATAAGGAATGGTGAAGTTGTAGGAATAGGGAATGGCCTCGACCGTTTCCTCGAGAGGCCCAACGTCCACCGGGAAACCGTCGGCGGAAGTGCCGCGCCAGGTCAAGCGCAAAATATCGCCAACGGCATGTTCATAGCGGTTGGTATTCACACGAACGATGACGGGATTTCCAGCCAACACTTCAAGGTCAACTTCCTCGACAGGCATATCGTTGACCAGCACCATCGGCGGATCGAGCCGGTTGTTGTTCAAATCGACCAGAATCTGGGTCGCCGCCGACCAACGCCAGTACCCGCCAGGGTAGTTGCCGCACTCATCCACCACCTGGTAGGCAACAGCAACAGCGTCGCTGTCACCGTTCTGCTCGATGACATCCAGGGGCACGGTAATCGTAATCTCCTGCTCCACCTCACCATCGGCCACCGTGTGATAGACGTTCTTTGAACCCCAAGCCACGTTGATCCGGTCGTTACGACGCATGAACCGGTAAGGCTTGATGGTAATCGGTACACCGCCGGTGTCACCCGGCCCAACACCGTCATCGATGATGTCCTGGGGAATCGAATAGCGCAGCCCCGAATGTCCCGGGGTGCCCTGCTCTTCATCGAAACCACCAGGCGGGTCCAGTTTGACCAGCAGTTTCCACTGCGGCTGGGATTCCACGGGCTGCGCGGCGCCTACTCGCAGCACACTGTAGAACACCGGAAAAGCGTCGCCTCGAACGATATGCCCCTCCTCAATGCGGAACACCAGTTGCTGATTTTTTTGAGCAAGGTCGATTTCGGTGCTCCAGACGGGGGTGGTCGTGTCATTCCAGTAGAACTTGAAAGAGTCGCCCACTTCCATCTGTGTCCAGGGATCGACGACACAGAGCAATCCACCCTCCGCCAGCCGAGCCGGGACACCGCCATCGTAGTCCTCGACAGGCTGGGTCCAACCGGGAAACCATGGAGGATCAAGACCTTCCAGTGGACGGTTTTCAGGCGAATAACGTGCTGGAAATCGCTTGTTCATGGGACACCTGGGCTCAGCGTTCGAGGGGCGTGCCGATACAACGGGTGGCGCGATGGAAAGGGAATTAACGCGTGCTTTAGGGAGGCCGTCTACTGTCAAAACTTACAGGTACGGGCAGATAGTTGATGAATTGTCAGGGCAGACAACGAACCACATGGCGCCCGGGACCTTATGGTTGGCGTATACGAATGTTGTCCAGGTCTACTATGCCTCCTTGGCTGTAGCCCGAACTAAACAACACGTAGTCGGGTAATTGACTGAAGGTGAAGTCTTTTGAATAGGGCGCCCAATCACTGGAAAGATTGAAATAGAGCATGGTCTCCCCCGCTGAATAATTCGATGCGAAAACCAAGGGATTGGCACCCGACGGCGTACGGCCAACGAAGCTGATCTCATAGCGCACTCCGGGTTGCAACGGCAGTTGCAGGCGTGCAATCCCAGCGGCTCCGCTGCCCCCCGGACCCGATCCCAGTCGCCCGAAGTCGTTGCCGGCCTCGTGCACGACCTCAAACAGTTGTCCCGCGTACCAACCATGGGTATTGCCACCTTCAAAAGAGGTGTAGTGATCCTGCAGCCGCTGCCCACGGACCGTGTACGATCGCGACGGGAACGTCACCGCCTCGGCTTCGGCGGTGCTTTGGTCAAAGGTGACTTTGAACTCCACTGTCAGGGTACTGCCGTCGCGCAACTCCCGCAGTTCACCAATCAATGCGGTGTTGGTTGCGAAGCCAGCCAAGACCCATTGCTCGGAAACCCGGCTCCCATTGGCTTGCCCCCAGAGCGTGCGTTCATAGGCCGAACCATCGGTTTTCGTGCCCGTCAGGCGCAGCCACACGTACTGGCCTGTCGCGATGTGCGGCCAGCTGTCGATACGCACGGTGGCATTGCCGGTCAACGTGTTCATGTCCAGCTCCGATCCCTCGCCACCGTTGGCCGCCTGCAATATCTTTGGCTTGGCCACCTGCAGATCGGCCTGGGCGATGGGCTGCACCGCCAGGGAGAGTTCGGGCGAAGGGATGGGATCTTCGTTGCCCCGAATGACCTCATAGGACACCTTCACCGATTTGCCCAGGTTAAAGGCCACCACCCGGTTAGGGATCGGAATCTCCAACCCGGCGCTGACCAACGATTCGCCCGAGGTATAGGAGCCACCCGCAGGTGTTCCCGGCGCACCGGTCCAGGTGACCTTCAGTTTGTCATCGGGAAGCAGCGCGATGTCGGCGGGTACCACGATGTTCAGCGAGTCCGTGGCATTGATCGGGTTCAGGGTCGTGCCATCGGCTTCTTTCACCGAAGGGGCCAGCGGTACGACCTGCCCGTTGACGGTATAGGTGCGCAGCGGGAAAGGAAAAGCCAGGTTCTCGTCGGTGCTCGAAGTGAACGCAACCTTGAACTCTACCGTGAGCGTACTGCCGTCGCGTAGCGCCTGCAGGTAACTGTAGGGGATATCGGTATACAGATAGCCGCGATCGTACTCCACCGGCGTGACCCGCGACGGGGCTACCCATACTTGATAGTCATGTTGCGAACCGTCTGTCTTTTCCCCCTTCAGGCGCAGCCATACATACTGATCTATCGCCATGTGCGGCCAGCCGTCGATGTTCAGCCTGGCGCCACCTGTTACCTGATTCAGGTCCAACTCAGGTCCTTCGCCATTGTGGGCGGCTTTCAGGATTTTCGGCTTGGGAAGCACCAGATCCTGCGGATCGAAGGTGAAGACCTTGCCATCCGTTGCGGCAAGATCCACCTGCATGATCGGCAGGTAGCGCCCGGTCTGCTGGAAGTAATCGCGCTGAAAGAACACTGCGTTGGGCTTGGCCACTTCAGCGACGTAAAAGAAGGCTTCAAGCGGCAGTTGTTCACCAATGTTCTGGGGCCAATTGGCAATGATGAGTTCATTGTGTTGCCCCCTTTGCACCGCAATATCCAGTAATGCCCTGGCCTTGAGGCTCACAGCAAAGGGCAGTGTTTCGCCTGTGAAGCTGCAGGACGTAAATTTGCTGGCCAGCGCATTAAAATGCGCTAGCCATTGCTGTTCAGTCGTAATGCCCTGGTCGGCGCAGGGCGTGCTTACTTGCGGTGCGCCGGTGTGTTCGTTGCAACTGCTCGAGCGATAAAACGTGGCGCCGTCATAGGGGTAAGCACAACGGACCTTGAGCGGGTACCCGGTGGGGGCTGCCAGCTCCTTCATGATCAGCCCCTGGTTCTTGGCCCAGGCGAGTCTGGACAAATACACATCCGTCCGCATATAGGAAAATGAAACACCATTGCGGCTTATGGAACCGTCACTGGGGTTCCATGCATGGAACGCCGATGAAGCGTCGGTGGTTCGAATCAGCACGCCGTTGCAGTTATAGGCTGGCGTATCGCCGGGACAGGCCATGGCGGTATCTGCATAGCGGGCATTGAGCCTCGACGCGACCTGATAGCCGATGTAGAGCTGGTCCTGCTGATTGAAGCCAAACACCGCATCCGGTGCCTGGGTCAGGTCCATCCGCAGGATCGGCAACCAATCCCCCGTGGCGTTGAAGTAGTCGCGCTGATCCTTTTGCGCCCCCAGCAGTGCCCCGGTTTTTGTCGACTCATAAAACAGGCCATGCAACGGCATCTGCTTGGGAGCCTGGGCATCCCAGTTCCTGACCAACAGCAAATTTGGCTTGGCCGACCACGTGTCATCGATCATTTGATGGGCCACCAGGCTGGCCTTGAACTGTGCCGGATCGCGGCTGCTCAGCGAGCATTGGCGTTCGGATTGCTGGTCCTGTTGCTGAAAATGGGCGAGCCAACCAGGAGCATCGCCAATCCCTAGCGCGGCGCATGAGCTGACGTCTTGTGTGGCGACGGTCGCCGCTGGCAGGCCACAGCCATGGTCAGGGCGGTTGCCTGCAAGGGTCATCTCGAAGGGATAGGCACACAACACGTCGAGGGTTTTGCCCTGGCCGATGGCGGTGAACTGATCGGTAAAGATCACGCCGTTTGCCTGCGTCAGCCCGCGGGTGTCCAGATCGGCCCGCAGGTAGGCGAAACCCTCGGCGCCTGACTGAGCGGACACCGCGCCGTGTTTCCAGAACTCGTCCACGCCTTGGCTTGCGCGCACCAGCACACCGCTGCAGAAGTACGCCGGGTTGTTGCCCACGCATTGCGTCGCGGTGTTCTGGTAGCGACTGTTGAGCAATTGCGCGACTTCCGGGCCAGTGATGGCAAGCGCCGGTCCTCCCACGAACAGCAGGACAAGTGCCAGGGTGCGGATTAACGGCATGATCGGTGCTCCATGGGTCATCCGATGAGATCGCTCCGACTTCAGGCTGGGCACGCCCGAATACCTTTTCATTCAGTCATCACCATCCTTGGGGGTTCGGATTGGGTGTGATGCCTTCGGTCAGCGTTTGCATCGATGTGCCTTGGACCGTTTGATCCTGCGCGTCGAAGGCAAATGGATGGACCTGGGGTGCGGCAAGGTTCAAGCGCACGATGGGCAGGAAGAGCGCGGTCTGCTCCAGATAGTCACGCTGGATGAATCTGGCATTGGCCAACCCCGTTGCATTTCCCGACGTGTAGAAAAACGCTTCGATGGGAAGCTCCCGGGGAATGTCATTGGGCCAGACCGCAATGATGATTTCGTTCCAGGCGCCTACATAGGACGAATGAGTGATGGACTGACGCACGTCGACGCTGAGCTGAAAAGCCCCGGGCGTCATTTCAAAAGCACAGCTGGTGTGTGGGGTGCTGGCATATCTTGAGCGCCAGGCTGCGACGGTAATGACCCCCAGGGACCTGCAACTGGCGCGACAGCTGTCGGGAATTGCATTGGTCCCGGCATTGGCGGGGTAAGCGCAGCGCAGGGTCACCGGATGACCTGTCGGTGCAAAAGTTTCCTTGAGCGTGTACCCCTGCGTACCCGCCAACCGTACAGTGCCGACATCGGCTCTGATGTAGGAAAATGAAATCCCGTTGCGTCCAATCGAATTGTCGCTTGGGTTCCAAGCGTGAAAATTGGGGGATGCGTCCGCAGCCCGAATCAAAACCCCATTGCATTTGAACGCCGGCTGTTCATCCCGGCAGGTTGCGGCAGTGGCGTCGAAACGCGCATTCATCTTCGCGGCAACCTGATGGCCGATGTACAACTGATCCTGAAGATTGAAACCGAACACCGCCTCCGGCGCCCGGCTCAAGTCCATGCGCAGGATCGGCAACCAATCCCCCGTGGCGTTGAAATAGTCACGTTGATCCTTCAATGCACCGAGCAAGGCGCCGGCCTGGGTGACGTCGTAGAACAGGCCGAGCATCGGCATCTGCCTCGGCGCGCTGGCATCCCAGTTCCTGACCTGGACTTGCATGGGCTTAACCGACCAGGTGCTGTCGAGGCCTTCGTGGGCCACCAGGCTGGCCTTGAACGGTTCAGGTTCCAGGCTACTCAAGGAGCATTGGGCCGTGGGTTGCTGGTTTTGCCGGCGGAAATGTTCGAGCCAGCCTTGGGCATCGCTGACGCCTTGGACCGCACACGAGGAAGAGTCCGCCGTGGCATTGGCCGCGATCCAGCCGCAACCAAAGTCGGGACGGTTGGCTTGCAGGGTGAATGGGAAAGGATAGGCGCACAGTACATCCAGCGTCTTGCCCTGGCTGATGGCGGTGAACCCGTCGCTGAGCAGTACCCCGTTGGGTTGCGCCAGGGAGCGAGTACCCAGATCGGCGCGCAGGTAGGTGAAACTTTGTGCCCCCAGTTGCGACGACACCGGATCGACCTCCCAGAATCGCCCTGGCGAACTGCCCCGCGCCAATACACCGCTGCAAGCATGGGCGGGTTTTTGCGCCGCACATTCACTAGGGGTGAACTGGAAATTACGATTGAGCAGTTGCGCCACTTCAGGGCCCGTCGCCGCCTTAACCGTCATAGCCGCCAACGCGGCAATCGATAACAGCAGCGCAAGCATCAGGTGGCCCGTACGCGTGTTCATGGCCGGGAAATACCTACCGCCTGATGGTGTGTCTGGAGGTCCGAACTGCTGGCGTTGTCGTTGACCGAGTCGCCATTGAGGTCGTAGTGCCATGCCGTTCCAGCTCCCACCAGGGTGCCAGTCCAGATGGGATAGTTCAGCCAGCCCAGATAGGTTCCCACACCCTCGCCTTGCGGCAAGCCAGCCCTGTACAGCGTCCAGAACTGCTTGATCTGCGCCAGCGTCACGGGCTCAAGCCCCGCCGCCGTACAAGCGTTTTGCATGCCGTCCCAGTGAGCATCATGGGTCAGGAAATGCAGTTCCCGAATACCCCTGACCGTCAGCGAAAAGCTTTGGGTTTGCTGCGGTGTGCTGCTGTCGGTGGCGCTGATGGTGCATTGACCGTTGCGGCGAACGGTGATCTGACCGCTGTGCTCATCGACACTGGCGATTTGCAGGTCGCTGCTGCTGTATGTGTAGGGCGCATTGCCCCACTCCGCCACGCGGGTCAGGTGCGCGAAATCGGGGACTTGCAGGGGTGGTTTCTCAACGGCGGCGATGTAATTCCTGTCGCTCAGGTCGAGCATGGCATCGTCTTCGAAGCCGGCGCTCAATCTCAATGTCAGGACCCCGGATTTCTGCGGTGTGCCGACGCCTTCGAACTGCACCTCGTAGTGCACCAGCACAACATTGTCCTGGGCGTGATCGATGAATGTTTGAGCACCCACGGGAAATTCCACATCACGGTCCACCGCACCGGCGCTGATTGGAATGAAGTCGATGAGTTCGCCATGAAAATGCAACATGACGTTGTCTCGGAACTTCATCGGATCATAGGCCTTGACCCGGACCGTCGCGCCTTCGGGCGGAAGGCTCTGCGGATCCAACACGTTTCCCGGTGCTTCGTCCACGGAAGGTTCTTGCAAATCCAAAGTGACTGGCATGTCGATGGTTCCTGAAGGAATGACGTCCGGCGCAGCCGCGGCCCGCCAGACGTCCAAGCGTCAAAGGGATTGCCGGACAATACCGGCCAACTGGTTGGCTTTGAGTGCCCTCCCCCTCGAGGACGCGTTGGCCTTGTAGGAAACCTTGCCCTCCAGCCTGTCTTGCACGGCGCTGCTATCGCCCCCTCCTCCGGCATGCCCCCACGTCACCACTCGACCGTCGGCGGTCAGTGCCACGAAACCGTGGGTGTTGCTGTAGAGCGCTTGAACTTGCGTCAACTGCCCAACCACCGCCGAGGTATCGCCGCCGACCGTTGCGTTGCCCCACGCCACCACCGTGCCGTTTTTTCGCAGGGCTGCAAAGGCCATCGACGAGCCGGCCACTTGGACAATGTCATCCAGGCCTGCGATATCCCCGGGTACCTCGCCACCCTCCGCCGGTCTGCCCCAGGCCACTACGTGGCCGTTCTCTCGGCGTGCCGCGAAAGCGCGCCAGGTGGAGCAGACTTCGATAATGTCCGTCAATCCTCCAATCAAGGGGTCGATTGTGCCGCCATACTCTTCAGCTCCCCAAGCGACGACCTGGCCCTGATCATTCCTGGCGGCGAAGGCCTGGGCATTGCCACAGCTCAGTTCGATGATGGTCATCGCGGCGATGGCAGGCGGGACGGTGCCACCCGCCGTTGCACTGCCCCAGGCCACGACTCGACCATTACGGCGGTGGGCAGCAAACGCATTGTAATTACCGAGGACGGTTTTGATATCGGTGAAGCCTGCGATGTCAGCCGGGACCGTTCCGCCGGTCGTGGCATCCCCCCAGGCCACGACTTGTTCGGTCTCCCGAAGGGCCGCGAACGCCAGTCCGCCGGCGATCACTTCGACGACGTCGCTCAAGTTGCCGATCGCCTCGGGCACCGTCCCACCGGCGGCCGCCACGCCCCAGGCGACGACCTTGCGGGTGTTTTTCAAACCGGCGAACGCCGTGGCATTGCCCACGACCTGGGTGAAATTCAACGGATCGATCCCGGTCATGAGCCCGCCTTCGGCGGAAGTGCCCCAGGTCACCACGGCACTGTTGGACCGACGGCCCGCATAGGCGCTGCGTGTGCAGCTCACTTCAACGATGTCGTCCATGGTGATGATCGTGGGGGGAATGGCGCCGCCATAGCCGGCATTGCCCCAACCCAACACGTCGCCTACATCGCGATGGGCAACGAAGGCGGCCAGGCCGGTCACGGTGGTGTCTATACCGTTACCGATGATGTTGGCCGGGTTGAGCGTCAGTTGATCATCGCTCGTGCGCACCTGTAGCGGTTGATGCGGGGAGGAATCGCGCCAGATGTCGGCCGTCGTCCATTGATCCCCCGTGGCGTATTTCCACTGTGCCTGGATGGGCTGGCCAGTGGTGGCATTGAATGCGCTCAAGACACGACTGCTGCCAGAGGCCCGGTAGGTGCTGCGGTTGTAGCGCGCGCCCATGACCTTCAGGGCTCCAGACCCAACCACCTTGCGGACATCGTACACGCTGGGGGTGGACGGCCCGTCTGTCCCACCGGCCTTGCGTACCACCGTATAACTCAGGGAGATGCTGTTGCCGTCATTGGCGTTGATCACCGCGTAAGGAACCTTGATCGATGACAGCTCCTTGTCGGCTTCCGAAGGCAGGACGGTGTGTGGGTAGCGGGTCGTGCTCTGCCCTACGACCGTCACGGTAATTTCATCATCGGTCTTCAGCAGCGCCGATGCCTTGATGACGACAGTGGCGCCATTGGGGTAGACACGGTCAGGGTTGAGTTGGTCCTCTTGCTCGCCTGTCGCTTCCTTGAACGTAGCGATGGGCAGTGCAAACATCTGCTCCTCTACCAGCAGTTGGTAATCCTCCCCGGGCGCTTCTCCACCTTCGAACAACTCCACCCGATAGCTGATCGTGACGATTTGATCCACGCTGGCCAGCACGGCGCTGCGAGGCACCGGAAACTCGACCGGCTTGCCCTGCATGTTTCCGGTGATGCTTTTGTCATCTTCGAATCGAAGCACGCCATCCTGGGTGGTCCATGTCACGTAAAAATGATCGCCGGCGTTTTCAGGGTCATTGGCTTCAATGTCGATATGGGCGCCGTTGAGGGCGTTGGCCGGATCCAGCACATCATCGACGGCCTCACGGACTTTGGCGGGGTCGAGCAGCGGTTGTCGCGCTTCCCCAATCACAAACTCCAAGGGGTTCGCGTAGCTGTATTTACCCGTCTCGGACCGCCAGATGTCGTATTTGACGGTCAGCTCTTCACCACGGTGGGCTTCGAAGTATTGCTGCACAAAGGCGGCACCGAGTGGAAACTCAACCTTCTTGCCGGCGCTCAGTGCATTGAGGGTCTTGGAGTCCTCGAACAACTGCACACCTTGGGCATCGAGCAATTGCCAGCTTACCCTGTCATTAGGTTTACTCGGATTCTCCACCGGGGCGGGACAGGTGACCTTGCTGGTGCCATTGGGCAGGTCGCCCGGCTCCAATGCGCCGGCCTGTTCCCCATCGACGATGGCCTTGACCAGTTCGAATTGTGGTTCGCCCACGTTCAAGAGCGCCGCATGTCGCGAGCCGCGCCTGACGATCTCGCCGTTTTCGTCGCTGAGCAGATTGTAGGAGAGGTCCAGCGTGCCGCCCTCAAGGGTCTTGAGGTGGCGGCCCTCGACGGTGATGAAGAAATCGTCCTTGGACTCGACTTCCTCCCGGCTGGGGAAGTACCACTCCAGCTCCGGTTCGTAGCTGCTTTGGTCAGGACGGGTCCCGAACCATTTGAGTTCGATGGCCATGCCCTCCTCGATGCGCTCGTCGAAGGGAATGCGGATGCGGGTGCTGGTCAGGTCTGGATCGAGCGCACCGCTCTGGGCATCTTCGGCAATGGGAGCTGCCAGGACCGTGGGCTCGCCGATGATGTTGACGAAGCGGCCCTTGGACTGTTGGATAACGATGCCATTGCGTTCCAGCTTGTAGGAGAACACCGCCTGGGTCTTGGCCAAGGCGCGGGCGCTGCTGTTGGACAACAACACAACCTCCACGACGGGCGGGTTCTTTTCGATCGGATGGCGAACCGTCTCCTCTACCGGGTCACCGTCAAGGGTGGTGCCCTTGACGCGCAGGATGATCACATCGTCCTTCTCGAATAAGTCGATATCATCGGCCCATACCTGAAGCTTGAGTGCTTCATCGCCGAGCGTGTCCAGGTCGAGCACATTGCCGTTGGCCTGTTCGAGGATCGGCGCGTCCAGCCGCGAACTGCCGGTGTCGACCACCAGGCGTATTTCCCGGCACCAATCCTCGGACACATTGTTCACCAGGTCGTAGATCTTGAAGGACACCGCCAGGCCCTCGGGGCCCGAGTCCCCTACCTCCTCGCGAATGATTTCCTTGCTGACGTGAATGATGATGGGATAGCTGGCCGGGTCGTCGATCTGCTCCCGGGTAACCGGAGCGGACGGTACCGGCGCGCCGCCCCAGCTCAAGTGGATCAGGTCGCCTTCGGCGATGTTCGGATAGGGCAACGGGCTCGGGCTGCCCGGCTTGGCCCGGACGATGATGTCGACACCATTTTCGGCGGTGTCCTGGTCCACGCCATCCTCGACGAGCGCCGGGTCGATGTACATGTACAACTCGGAATGTGAACCGGGGTCAGGGTCGGTGTCCTGGCCTCCAGGCAGTTCCAGCTTGACGTAAAGCCTGACCGACGGGGTGTAGGTTTCCTCCGCCTGACTGGGTCGCTTGATCACATAGGTCAACTCGTGGGGACCGGTTTGCAAGCGTCCTGGCGGGACCCACAAAGTCACGCGCTCATTGCGCTCGGTCTCGTCGGTGATCGTGTGCTGATCGACCACCCCGCCGTCCAACAGCAACTTGACGTTGTCACCGATGTCCATGAGCGTCGCCCAGGGCGGAATGTAAACCTTCAGTCCCTTGTTGGGAAAATTGCCCTGGACCGCGGCGAAGTTAAGGCCCCACTCGCCCGAAGGCAGATCCTGCTCGGTGCGCCCGGGGATGTCCGGGGGAAGCAGGGCCAGCGTTGAGACGTCTTTTTTCGGTTGAGTCAGCATGACGGGCACTCCGGTCGCGGAAAGGACGATGGAGTGATTTATGACGTGGAGCGTGTTCACTGACTACTGTCAGAGCTGACAGGTTTGAGCGGTTTGCAGACGAATGGTCGGGGCTGGCTGGGCACTGCTCCTGTGGCGAGGGAGCTTGCTCCCTCGCCACAGGTGGGTGTGCCAAAGGGCTCGCCACGGGCTAGTCGCTGAGTTGGCCCAAGGCGAACTATTTCAGGCCAACACCGAAGGCATTGCCATAATATTGGACATGGGCTTCCGTGCCGTTGACCAGGTTCTTCATATAGTATCGGGTCACTGGCCACGTGGCGGCTACGTCCTTGCACCAATAATAGCCGTTCCCCAAGGGCCAGCGATTTCCATAGGTATTGTAGATTTCACGAAGCTCGCCCATGGACGGCATCCGTGCGCCTCGTGCTGCGGTATTGCTGTTGATCTGGGGCCAAGTTCCTCCCCCCACTCCCTCGCACAGAATGACCCCCGTGACCGAGACGCTGTAGCTCTTCTCCTGGCCTGCGGCGTCCCGCGCGGTAATGGTGGTTTGGCCCCTCGACCGGACCGTTACCCAGCCATTGCCATCGACCACTGCGACAGCGGCGTTACTGGACCTGTAGCTGTAGCCGGGTCGACCACCACTGGCTTGATGGTGCACCGAGGTGCCGGCGCCAAACGCCGGAAGCACATGCGACCCGTAGATGATATAGATCCTGCCGCTCAGGGTAACCGGCGAAGTGTTGAACACCAGCGGCGGCAAAGCCTGCGCCACGTGGAAGGTTCTCACCGCCGAATCCGGCACCCCGCTGCCGTACAAGGCCCGGATTGTCATGGGGTGGGCACCCACTCCCAATCCTGTCACCAACTTACTCCAATCGCCCGCAGCGTTTGCCTGGGCATCGCCCTTGTCGCCGCCGTTGTCCAGAATCTTCACATGCTGAAGACTGCTCGCATTACCCTGCACCGTGACCTGAGTATCGGTGGTGGAGCCATTAGGGGGAATATCGACGTTGGCTGCGTTCCTGATGAATGTGATGGCGGGCGACCTGAGGGCGGTGACGGTAAAGGCCTTCGCCGCCGATTCCTGTTCATTGCCATACAGCGCCTTGGCCTTGAGCCCATACGCCTTGGCCGAAAGCCCCGTGAGGGTGGTCTCCCAGTTCGTACCGACGGCGGGGATATTGATCGGGTTGCCAATATTGGTATTCCCGTCCCGTAGCTGGATGCGTTGTCCGGAACTGCCTGTGCCGGTGACTCTGACGCTGGTCTCCACGGTGACACCGCCGACCACACTGCCTTTGCTGTCACGGATGTCGGAGAGCGTGGGGGCAACGTTAGCGGTCACGAAGAAGGCCTTCGCCGCCGACTCCTGGCCGTTGCCATAGAGCGCCTTGGCCTTGATGTCGTAGCCCTTGATACTCAGGCCTGTGAGTTCGGCCGTCCAGGTGGTGGCGTTGGCCGGAATGTCGATCGGGCTGCCAATATTGGCCCCTGAGTCCCGTAGCTGGATACTTTGACCACTGCTGCCCGTCCCGCTGACGGTGACACGGGTCTCGATGGTGGTCTTGCCGACCACCGAGCCTCGGCTGTCAGTAATATCGGTGATTGTCGGGGTAATGCCGGCCGTCACGGAAAAGGCCAGCGCTCCCGACTCCTGGCCATTGCCATAGAGCGCCTTGGCCTTGATGCTGTAGCCCTTGGCCGTCAAGCCCGTGAGGTTGGCCGTCCAGGTGGTGGCGTTGCCCGGAATATTGATCGGACTGCCGATATTGGCATTTGCGTCCCGTAGCTGGATTCCCTGACCGCTGCTCCCGGTACCAGTGACGGTGACGCTGGTCTCGACGGTGGCTTTTCCGACCACCGAGCCTTGGCTGTCGGTGATATCGGTGAGTGTCGGAGTCAGGCTGGCCGTGACGGAAAAGGCCAGCGTCCCTGATTCCTGGCCATTGTCATAGAGCGCCTTGGCCTTGAGGTTGTAGCCCTTGACCGTCAGGCCCGTGAGATTGGCCGTCCAGGTGGTGGCGTTGTCCGGGATATCGACTGGGCTGCCGATATCGGCGTCTGCGTCCCGCAGTTGGATACGTTGACCACTGCTCCCCGTGCCGGTCACGGTGACGCGGGTCTCGACGGTGGCCTTGCCGACCACCGAACCTCGGCTGTCGGCGATGTCGGTGAGCGTCGGAGTGAGGATGGCGGTGACTTTGAAGGTCCGCGCCTCGGAACTGGCACCATCGCCATAGATCGCCTTAGCGGTGAAACTATGGTTGGTCATGCTCAATCCGCTGACGACCAGGTCCCAGTCTCCGTTATCGTCAGCCCTCTTACGGCCATGGGAAACCGTGAGGTTGTCGAAAATCTCCACCTCTTGCCGGACACTGGCCTTGCCGGCCAAGGTCACGCGGGTGTCCAACGTCGTCCCCCCGTTCCTGACTTCGCCCTTGGAATCCCGCACCGACGCGATAGTTGGTCTGTCCAGGGCGGTAACGGTAAAGGTTCGCGCGGTCGACGTTGCGCCACTGCCATAAAGCGCCTTGGCCGTCAGGCTGTGGTCGGTCTCGCTCAACCCGCTGATGACCAGGTCCCAGTTGCCATTGTTGTCGGTTTTTTTACGGCCATGGGACACCGTGAGATTGTCGAAGATTTCCACTTCCTGCTCGATGCTGGCCTTGCCGGTCAGGGTGACGCGGGTGTCGACGGTGACGTCGCCATTGTCGAGCTCGCCTTTGGAGTCCCGTACGGAGGTAATTGACGGAACCGCCAGCGCGGTGACGGTAAAGGTCCGCGCGGTAGACGTTTGACCGCTGCCATAGAGGGCCTTGGCCGTCAGGCTGTGGCCGGTCACGCTCAACCCGCTGATGTCCAGGGTCCAGTTACCGCTGCCGTCGGTTTTTTTGCGGCCATGGGACTCCGTGAGGTTGTCGAAGATCTCCACTTCTTGCTCGATGCTGGCCTTGCCGGTCAGGGTGACACGGGTATCGACAGTGGTGTCGCCATCGTTGAGCTCGCCCCTGGAATCCCGTACCGAGGTAATCGAGGGAACGGTCAGCGCGGTCACGGTGAACGTCCGCGCGGCAGACGTTTGACCGTTGCCATAGATCGCCTTGGCCGTCAGGCTGTGGCCGGTCACGCTCAAGCCGCTGATGACCAGGTCCCAGTTACCGCTGTCGTCGGTTTTCTTGCGGCCATGGGACACCGTGAGGTTGTCGAAAATCTCCACCTCTTGCTGGATGCTGGCCTTGCCGGTCAGGGTGACACGGGTATCGACGGTGGTGTCGCCATTGTCGAGTTCGCCCTTGGAGTCCTGTACGGAGGTAATCAAGGGAGCCGTGAGGGCGGTCACGGTAAACGTCCGGGCACTGGAGACGACGCCATCGCCATAGAGGGCCTTGGCGGTCAGGCTGTGTCTAGTGACACTCAAGGCACTGACGTCCCGGTTCCAGTCGCCAGCGGCGTTGGCGGTCGCGTTGCCCAGTGAGACGGTGGTGTTGTCGAAGATTTCCACCCGTTGCATGGCGCTGGCCTTGCCGGCCAGGGTGACGCGGGTGTCGACAGTGGTGTCGCCGTTGGCGAGTTCGCCCCTGGAGTCGGTCACCGAGTCCAGGGTGGGCGGCACCAGGCGCACGGCCGTGAAGGTCCGACGGTTCGAGACATTGCCGCTGCCGTCCCGGGCCTGGGCCGTCAGACGATAATCCTTGGGCTGCAAGCCGCTCAGGGGAAATGTCCAGTCGCCCTCCAATACCACGGAAGCCGTCCCCACCCCAGCGGTATCATCAAAGAACTCGAGCGTCGACTCCGGCGTGGCGACACCACTCAGCGTCACGCGGGTGTCGACGCTATAGCCACCCTCGCCGATATCGCCCCAGGTGTCGTAGACCCTCCGGATATCGGGCACGACCCAGTCATGCCGGACCTTGAAGGTGTAGTGAGTGACGGGAAACTCAAGGGTATTGGCCTCTTCCGCTTCACCGGAGAAACTCACCCTGCAAATGACGTCCAGCGGCGTATTGTGGCCGAGCTTTTCCAGCTCGCTACGCAGTACCGACTCGCGCAACCCGCTGCTGGCCTGTCCCTCGGAAATGCTTGCGCCTGCCAGTAGGGGAATATCGTAGGACGTGGCGTTATCGGTCTGCCCTTCTAGACGCAGCCAGACCTTTTGCCCGGCGGCACTGAACGGCCATTTGCTCACCGTGGCCTCAGCGTTGCCGCGGAAGGTCGCCAGGTTCAGCTCCTGGCGGTCCGCATTCGCCTGGGTAACCTGCGGATGTGGTAGTTGAGTATCCGGGTCTGCAAAGGCGCTGATGGTCAACGGCAGGCTCTCGGACGGCGTGATAAACCCGTAGCGCTCGACGTCATAACCCACGCTGACCACCCGGCTGATATTGGCCCCGACGAACGACGCGTCCAAATGAAACTGTACCTTGCCGCTTTGATCCCCCGGTTGCTCCAGATCCTCGGACGTACCTGGGCCGGGGGTGCCCAGCCACTTCAAGATGACCGTGTCCAGCGCTGGGTCCATGCTCTCGTAGCCGATCTCGATATCGACACCCGCAAGCGCGTTGAATGGATCAAGGAGCGCGTCGGGTGCCTGGATAACCTTGGGTGGGGGCAACTCGCCAACCAGGAAACCGATCAACAGGTCCAGCGTTGCTGAGTAGCTGTAGGTCCCATTGGCGTGCTTGAGGGTATAGCGTACCTTGACGGTCTGGCCGATATTGCCCGTCACGAAATCGGCATCCACTCGGAATGACACAGGTTGGCCGGCGGACACCGCCGTGATCGGAATCCAACTGCTGGTGCTCGCGAGAGGATTGGAGCCGGTCCAGTAGTACGTCAGGATGTCGCCTTTGACCGTGCCCTCATACTCGACCAGCACCTTGACCTTGTCGAAGATTTTTGACGGATCGAGAACGCCGTCCGGGGCGTCCGGGACCTTGGGCGGCGGCAGCGTCGCCGTCGGGGCCTGGACCTTGACCAGCAGGTGTTCGGATTCGCTCACCCCGTAGACCGCCGCCTGGTCATTGGAGACCTGGTACCACAGGTCGAGGCGGCCATTGGCAAGTACGCTGATGTGTTCGGCGCTGACATAAAGCGTGACCGATTTGTCCTCGGCTTCATTCCGGCTGACGGTATGTGTTTGCGGGTACACATACGGCGTGCTGTCGGATCGCAGGCCTTCCCAGATCAGCTCGATGACATCCCCGTTGGCGATACCCGGGTATGCAATGTCCACGTTGGCCATCAAGGTGTCCGGGTCCAGGCTATCACCCACTTGCTCGCGCAGAAACGGGGCGGGATGCGCATAAACGTCGCCCACTACACTGGCAAACGCATGCTTGGAAGAAAGCGGCGGACCACCGTTTTTTTTCGTCAACACATACGAAGCGTCGGCCGACCCCATGGCAATGGCGCGGACTTCCACGTAAGGAACCTTCAAGGGAAGGATGCTGGGTATATTCGTGATTTCGTGCGCCTGGGTGTGGATCAGCGGCTTGCCGACTTGTGGCGTGCCGATCCAGGTCATTGTCACCGTGTCACCGATATCGAATTCTTCCGTTCGAACAAGGATTTGTACGGTGACGTCCTGCTGGTTCAATGCCTTGAGGTCAATGATGCCGTCGATCGCGTCCTCGATGATCGGCGCGACCAGGCGCCAAGCCCCGGCATCGACTTTCACGGTGGTGGAGATCGACCATTTTTCCGAGTAGTTCCACACCTCGTCATGCACCTCGTACTGCACCAGCAACGCATTACTGTCGCCACCTGCCAGGATCTTGGCCTGATCGGCGATGACTTCGATGGGCTGTGTACCCTCTGCCTGCTCAGGTGTCAGCACCAGGGGGTCAAGGAAGACACTGCCCCATTTCACCTGGATGACATCGCGCACAGCAATGTTGGGATAGGGCAGGATCGTCATGGGCACGCCTTTGGCGGCCCATGCGGCATCGACACCCTGAGCGATCACTTCCGGCGGCAATTGCACCCTCTTGAGTTCCGAGTGCCCCGGCAGGTGCGGCTCCTTGTCGCGGCCACCGGGTCGGTCCAGCTTGACCAGCAACCGCAGTGCGGCGGACGGATCGTCGGGTGCCGTTTCATCTTTGCGAAGCAGCACGTAGTAGCAACGTTCGATCCAGCCGGGCACGAACCACTCCCTGCTGACGAAAAAGAACAGGGGTTCGTTCTCTTCGTCAGCCAGCAGCTCGTGGTGCCAGACAACATTCGAGTCCAGGTAGAGATCAACGATGTCGCCCGCTTGCATGGGGGCGCTCCACGGATCGATGATGCAAAAAACCCCCTCTTCGTGGTCCTCCACCACGCCCAGGCCAATACCGCCATCGCCGTCCACAATGGGGCTGGCCATACCTGCGATGATGAGCGGCCACAGTGACAGATGCCCGTCGCTGGAGGGCCTGCGGGGTGGTAAATAAAGGCGAAAAAAAGTCATGGCCAGTTCCTTTATCCAGCACGATGCGGTGGCTTTTCAGATCGCGACGCGATAGGTCGGATTTGGCACCACATGAGCCGGATCGGCTACTGTCGGAACTAACAGGTAGGTGGGGAGTTTCGACGAACGGTAAGGCCTCCCGCGGCCCGGTTCAGGGCGGCTACGCCCGCACCCACATGAACAACGCTACCCCCAGGCACACCCCGGCGAACCCCACTTGCAGCGCCCGGGCCGGAACCTTGGCTGCCACTCGCCGCCCGAGCACCATCCCGACGATGCTCGCCGCAATGAACGCCATCCCTACCCGGTCGATGCTCACCCCGGCATGAAACGCGCCCACCACGCCAATCAACGAAATCAGGCTGATGACCATCAAGGACGTCGCGACGATCCCGCGCATCTGCACATCGGTCAGTTGCTTGAACGCCGGCACGATCAGGAAGCCGCCCCCCACGCCGAGCAACCCCGAGACCATACCGGTCACTGCGCCCAATGCCGACAGCGTGGCGGTGCAACGAGGCGTCCAGGCCAGGCGGCCGGTCTGGCGGTCGAGCATGCAGTTTTTCTGGCCCCAACTGGCGGCGCCATGATCACTGGGCCCCACTTGCGGCGTTTCGCGACGCAACATGCGCGCCGCCACCAGCACCATCAGCAGGCTGAACAGCATCATCAGGATTTTTTCCGAGAGCTGGTGGGCGAGGTAGATGCCCAGCGGCGAAAACACCGCGCCCAGCAGTGCGATCAGCAGGGCCGCACGGTAGCGCACCAGGCCATGGCGCAGCCCGTCGATGGCCCCCACCGCCGCCGCGCTACCCACCGCGAACAACGCCACCGGCGCGGCCTGGGTCATGCTCCAGCCCAGGCCCAACACCAACGCCGGCACCGCCAGGATGCCGCCGCCCGCCCCCGTCAGGCCAAGGAGCAAGCCCATGACCACACCAAAAAAACTTGCCAGTAACATTCAGGTTCTCTCAAGCCGCGCACACCTGTTGGCAGGTGCGATCGCATTTGCAGGACGCCTTGGCCCTCACTAAGCTGCGGACCATATGTTGTAAGTCCCAAGCGTTGCAACAAGCTATTTTAGATTGGTATGTGGCGAGGGCGCTTGCTCCCGCTGGGCTGCGTAGCAGCCCCCTTTCATGAGCTCTTCCCGCACAGGTTCGCTGTCATGCCCGCGCAGATCCAAAGCTTTCTCGACCCCGCCTCAAAGACCTATACCCACGTCATTTTCGAGCACGACGGGGGGCAATGCGCGGTGGTCGATCCAGTGCTCGACTACGACCCGACGTCGGGACGCACCGCCACCGAACAGGCCGACCGGGTGATCGCCTTCGTGGGCGAACACCGATTGAACGTGCAATGGCTACTGGAAACCCATGCCCACGCCGACCACTTGTCGGCCGCGCCCTACCTGCGCCAGAAACTGGGCGGCAAGATTGCCATCGGCCAGTCCATCAATCAGGTCCAGAGCGTCTTCAAGGCGCTGTTCAACCTCGAACCGCAATTCGCGGTGGACGGCTCGCAGTTCGATCACCTGTTCGCCGCCGACGAGTCCTTCTTCATTGGCAACCTCAAGGCCACCGCCCTGCACGTGCCCGGCCACACCCCGGCGGACATGGCTTACCTGATCGATGGCGACGTGATCCTGGTGGGCGACACGCTGTTCATGCCCGACGTAGGCACCGCCCGTTGCGACTTCCCCGGCGGCAATGCCCATCAGCTCTACGCCTCGATCCGCAAGCTGCTGGCCTTCCCCGCCGGAGTGCGGCTGTACGTGTGCCACGACTATCCACCGGAGGAACGCGAGCCCCACTGCATGAGCACCGTGGGCGAGCAGCGCCAGCACAACATTCATGTCCGCGATGGCATCGATGAAGCTTCGTTCGTGGCCATGCGTACCCAGCGCGACAAGACGCTGGGCATGCCGACGCTGCTGTTGCCGGCGATCCAGGTGAATGTGCGGGCCGGCCATCTGCCGCCGGCCGAGGACAATGGCGTGACGTACCTGAAGATTCCGATCAATCAGCTTTAGAAGCTTGTACTGAATGTGATGGCCTCATCGCGAGCAAGCTCGCTCCCACAGGGGATTGATTAACACCACCAATCCAGTGTGGGAGCGAGCTTGCTCGCGATGGCAGTGGATCAGGCAACAATGAGCCTCAGGTTCCCAAGGTCAGCCCATTGGCCGGCAACGGCAGCGCGGTCTTGTAGCGCACCTGCTTGAGGGCAAAGCTCGAACGGATGTTCGCCACCCCCGGGACCTTGGTCAGGAAGTCCATCATGAACCGCTCCAGCGACTGGATGGTCGGCACCAGCACGCGGATCAGGTAGTCCGGATCGCCGGCCATCAGGTAGCACTCCATCACCTCCGGCCGGTCGGAAATCGCCTCCTCGAAGTGCTGCAACGCCTCCTCCACCTGCTTCTCCAGGCTGACATGGATGAACACGTTGACGTGCAACCCCAGCAGGTCGGCATCCAGCAGCGTGACCTGCTCGCGGATCACGCCCAACTCCTCCATCGCCCGGACCCGGTTGAAGCACGGCGTCGGCGACAGATTGACCGAACGGGCGAGATCGGCGTTGGTGATGCGGGCGTTTTCCTGAAGGCTGTTCAGAATGCCGATGTCGGTGCGATCCAATTTACGCATGAGACAAATAATCCTGTTTTTTATCGTTGTGCAGATTTTTTATCTGCAAATGATCTGAACAGCAAGCTAACAGAGAAAAATATTCTTCTTCGTCGAGCCTATGATTGTTGTAGGACAATTTCCCCTACCCGGGGACATTCGTCAGCTAGCGCGCCCACTACAAGAAATTCACAAGATCGAGCGTAGAAAGCCATGAACCCAGCGTACGAACCGCTACGCCTGCACGTCCCCGAACCCTCGGGCCGTCCCGGCTGCAAGACCGACTTTTCCTACCTGCATCTGTCCGATGCCGGCACAGTGCGCAAACCTCCCATCGACGTCGAACCCGCCGACACCGCCGACCTGGCCCGCAGCCTGATCCGCGTGCTCGATGACCAGGGCAATGCCTTGGGCGACTGGGCGGCGGACATTCCCGTCGAGATCCTGCGCAAAGGCATGCGTGCCATGCTCAAGACGCGCATCTACGACAACCGCATGGTGGTCGCCCAACGCCAGAAAAAGATGTCGTTCTACATGCAAAGCCTTGGCGAAGAAGCCATCGGCAGCGCCCAGGCCCTGGCGTTGAACATCGACGACATGTGCTTCCCCACCTACCGCCAGCAAAGCATCCTGATGGCCCGCGAGGTGCCGCTGGTGGACCTGATCTGCCAACTGCTGTCCAACGAGCGCGATCCGCTCAAGGGCCGGCAATTGCCGATCATGTACTCGGTCAAGGACGCCGGTTTCTTCACCATTTCCGGCAACCTCGCCACGCAATTCATCCAGGGCGTGGGCTGGGGCATGGCCTCGGCGATCAAGGGCGACACCAAGATCGCCTCGGCCTGGATCGGTGACGGCGCCACCGCCGAATCGGACTTCCACACCGCCCTCACCTTCGCCCACGTCTACCGGGCGCCGGTGATCCTCAACGTGGTCAACAACCAGTGGGCGATCTCCACCTTCCAGGCCATTGCCGGCGGTGAAGCCACGACGTTCGCCGGACGCGGCGTCGGTTGCGGTATCGCCTCCCTGCGTGTCGATGGCAACGATTTCATGGCGGTCTACGCCGCCTCGCGCTGGGCCGCCGAACGTGCCCGCCGCAACCTCGGCCCGGCGCTGATCGAATGGGTCACCTACCGCGCCGGCCCGCACTCCACCTCGGACGATCCCTCCAAATACCGCCCCGCCGACGACTGGAGCCACTTCCCGCTGGGCGATCCGATTGCCCGCCTCAAACAGCACATGGTCAAGATCGGCCAGTGGTCCGAAGAGGAACATGCGGCGGTCAGCGCCGAACTCGAAGCCGAGGTGATCGCCGCGCAGAAGGAAGCCGAACAGTACGGCACCCTCGCCGGCGGGCAGATTCCCAGCGCCGCGACCATGTTCGAAGACGTCTACAAAGAGATGCCGGAGCACTTGAAGCGCCAGCGTCAGCAGTTGGGGATCTGACATGAACGATCACAACAACAATATTGCGTTGGACACCGCCATGACCACTACCACCATGACCATGATCCAGGCCCTGCGCTCGGCCATGGACGTGATGCTCGAGCGCGACGACAACGTCGTGGTGTTCGGCCAGGACGTGGGCTACTTCGGCGGCGTGTTCCGCTGCACCGAAGGCCTGCAGAACAAATACGGCACCTCGCGGGTGTTCGACGCACCGATTTCCGAAAGCGGCATCGTCGGCGTGGCGGTGGGCATGGGCGCCTACGGGCTGCGGCCGGTGGCCGAGATCCAGTTCGCCGACTACGTCTACCCGGCGTCGGACCAGATCATTTCCGAGGCGGCGCGCCTGCGCTATCGCTCGGCCGGCGAGTTCACCGCGCCGATGACCCTGCGCATGCCCTGCGGCGGCGGCATCTACGGCGGCCAGACCCACAGCCAGAGCATCGAGGCGATGTTCACCCAGGTCTGCGGCCTGCGCACCGTGATGCCATCCAACCCCTACGACGCCAAGGGCTTGCTGATCGCCTCCATCGAAAACGATGACCCGGTGATCTTCCTCGAACCCAAGCGCCTGTATAACGGCCCGTTCGACGGCCACCACGACCGCCCGGTAACCCCGTGGTCGAAACACCCCTCGGCCCAGGTTCCGGACGGTTACTACACCGTACCGCTGGACGTCGCCGCCATCACCCGTCCGGGCAAGGACGTGACAATTCTCACCTACGGCACCACGGTCTACGTTTCCCAAGTGGCGGCCGAAGAAACCGGCATCGACGCCGAAGTCATCGACCTGCGCAGCCTCTGGCCGCTGGACCTTGAGACCATCGTCAAATCCGTGAAGAAGACCGGCCGTTGCGTGGTCGTCCACGAAGCCACCCGCACCTGCGGTTTCGGCGCCGAACTGGTGTCGTTGGTGCAAGAACACTGCTTCCACCACCTGGAAGCGCCCATCGAGCGTGTCACCGGTTGGGACACCCCCTACCCGCATGCGCAGGAGTGGGCGTATTTCCCTGGGCCGTCCCGAGTGGGCGCGGCGTTGAAACGGGTCATGGAGGTCTGAATGGGCACGCACGTTATCAAGATGCCGGACATTGGCGAAGGCATCGCCGAAGTTGAATTGTCGGTGTGGCACGTCAAGGTCGGCGACATGGTGGTCGAAGACCAGGTACTCGCCGATGTCATGACTGACAAGGCGATGGTGGATATCCCTTCGCCGGTGCATGGCCGGGTCATCGCCCTGGGCGGCGAGCCGGGTGAAGTCATGGCGGTGGGCAGCGAACTGATCCGCATTGAAGTCGAAGGTGCGGGTAACTTGAAAGAATCGGCACAACCGGCTCCCGCCGCGGCGGCTGCGCAGGCGCCGAAGCCGGCGCCAGTGGCAACGCCTGAACCGGTGCTGGAAAAGACCGCCGCCCCTCGCCCGGCGCCGCAAGCCCCGGTGGCCCGCGATCCCGACGAGCGTCCTCTGGCCTCGCCGGCCGTGCGCAAACACGCGCTGGACCTGGGCATTCAATTGCGTCTGGTCCAGGGCAGCGGCCCGGCCGGACGGGTCCTGCACGAAGACCTCGAAGCCTACCTGGCCCAGGGGCCGTCGTCCCAGGCCAAGGGCGGTTCGGGTTATGCCGAACGCCACGACGAGCAGCAGATCCCGGTGATCGGCATGCGCCGCAAGATCGCCCAGCGCATGCAGGAAGCGACCCAACGCGCGGCCCATTTCAGCTACGTCGAGGAAATCGACGTCACGGCCCTGGAAGAGCTGCGGGTTCACTTGAATGAAAAACACGGCGCCAGTCGCGGCAAGCTGACTTTGCTGCCGTTCCTGGTCCGCGCCCTGGTCGTGGCCCTGCGGGACTTTCCGCAGATGAATGCCCGCTACGACGACGAAGCCCAGGTCATCAATCGCTCAGGCGCGGTGCATGTGGGCGTCGCCACCCAGAGCGACGTTGGCCTGATGGTGCCGGTGGTGCGTCACGCCGAAGCCCGTACCCTGTGGGACAGCGCGGCGGAAATCGCCCGCCTGGCCACAGCAGCGCGCACGGGCAAGGCCAGTCGCGATGAACTGTCCGGCTCGACCATCACCCTGACCAGCCTCGGTGCCCTCGGCGGCATCGTCAGCACGCCGGTGCTGAACCTGCCGGAAGTGGCGATTGTCGGCGTGAACAAAATCGTCGAGCGGCCCATGGTGATCAAGGGTCAGATCGTGATCCGCAAGATGATGAACCTCTCCAGCTCCTTCGATCACCGGGTGGTCGACGGCATGGACGCGGCGCAATTCATCCAGGCCCTGCGCGGCCTGCTCGAACAACCCGCCACCCTGTTCGTGGACTAATCATCAATGGAGCAGGCAATGCAAATTTTGAACACTACGCTGCTGATCATCGGCGGCGGTCCTGGCGGTTATGTGGCGGCGATCCGCGCCGGGCAATTGGGCATCTCGACCATCCTGGTGGAAGGCCAGGCGTTGGGCGGCACCTGCCTGAACATCGGTTGCATCCCGTCCAAGGCGTTGATCCATGTGGCCGAGCAGTTCCACCAGACCCGACATCACAGTCAGGGCTCGGCCCTGGGCATCACGGTGGCGGCGCCAACGCTGGACATCGGCAAGAGCGTGGAATGGAAGGACGGTATCGTCGATCGCCTGACCACCGGCGTCGCGGCATTGCTGAAAAAGCACAAGGTCCAGGTCATTCATGGCTGGGCCAAGGTGATCGATGGCAAGACGGTCGAGGTCGGCGATACCCGCATCCAATGCGAACACCTGCTGCTGGCCACCGGTTCGAAAAGCGTCAACCTGCCGATGCTGCCACTGGGCGGGCCAATCATTTCCTCCACCGAAGCCCTCGCCCCCACCTCGGTGCCCAAGCACCTGGTGGTGGTCGGTGGTGGCTACATCGGCCTGGAGCTGGGCATCGCCTATCGCAAGCTCGGCGCCGAGGTCAGCGTGGTCGAGGCCCAGGAGCGGATCCTGCCCGCTTACGACGGCGAGCTGACGCAACCGGTGCACGAGGCGCTCAAGCAACTGGGCGTGAAGCTGTACCTCAAGCACAGCGTCGAAGGGTTCAATGCCCAGGCCAGCACCTTGCAAGTGCGCGATCCCAATGGCGACACGCTGAACCTGGACACCGACCGGGTGCTGGTAGCGGTCGGGCGCAAACCCAACACCCAGGGCTGGAACCTTGAAGCGCTGGACCTGGCGATGAACGGTTCGGCGGTGAACATCGACAGTCGTTGCCAGACCAGCATGCGCAACGTCTGGGCCATCGGCGACCTGAGCGGCGAACCGATGCTCGCCCACCGGGCCATGGCCCAGGGCGAAATGGTCGCCGAGCTGATCGCCGGCCAGCATCGGGAGTTCAACCCGACCGCCATCGCCGCGGTGTGCTTCACCGACCCGGAACTGGTGGTGGTCGGCAAGACGCCGGACGAGGCCAAGGCTGCCGGGCTGGACTGCCTGGTTTCGAGCTTCCCGTTCGCCGCCAACGGTCGGGCCATGACCCTGGAATCAAAAAGCGGTTTCGTCCGGGTCGTGGCGCGCCGGGACAATCACCTGATCGTAGGCTGGCAAGCGGTCGGCGTCGGCGTGTCGGAGCTGTCCACGGCATTCGGCCAGTCCCTGGAAATGGGCGCGCGCCTGGAGGACATCGCCGGCACCATCCACGCCCATCCGACCCTGGGCGAGGCCGTGCAGGAAGCGGCGTTGCGGGCGTTGGGGCATGCGTTGCATCTGTGATTCAGGAGAGTTGATGGTGTGAGTGAGGGCCCTATCGCGAGCAAGCTCGCTCCCACATGGGATTACGTTCCCATGAACGACCGTTATCACCTGTGGGAGCGAGCTTGCTCGCGATTTTCAAGAACACCATCATTTATCTGTCTGCACCTTGTCGTGCGGGCTGCGAAACAGCCCCGGAATGAAGTATTGTTGTCCCCATCCAAAAAACGTCAGAAGCCTTGAACCGTTTCGACGGTTGTTAAGAAATAGAGGGTGTCATGGGTAACGAGAGCATCAATTGGGACAAACTGGGCTTTGACTACATCAAGACCGACAAGCGCTACCTGTCGCACTGGCGCGATGGCGCCTGGGACGCGGGCACCCTGACCGACGACAACGTGCTGCACATCAGCGAGGGCTCCACGGCCCTGCACTATGGTCAGCAGTGCTTCGAAGGCCTGAAGGCCTATCGTTGCAAGGACGGTTCGATCAACCTGTTCCGCCCGGACCAGAACGCCGCCCGCATGCAGCGCAGCTGTGCCCGCCTGCTGATGCCGCAGGTCGAGACCGAGCAGTTCGTCGAAGCCTGCAAGCAAGTGGTCCGCGCCAACGAGCGCTTCATCCCGCCGTACGGCACCGGCGGCGCGCTGTACCTGCGCCCGTTCGTGATCGGCGTGGGTGACAACATCGGCGTGCGCACCGCACCCGAGTTCATCTTCTCGATTTTCTGCATCCCGGTCGGCGCCTACTTCAAGGGCGGCCTGACCCCGCACAACTTCCTGATCTCCAGCTTCGACCGCGCCGCCCCGCAAGGTACCGGTGCGGCCAAGGTCGGTGGCAACTACGCCGCCAGCCTGATGCCCGGCTCCCAGGCCAAGAAGGCCAGTTTCGCCGACTGCATCTACCTGGACCCGATGACCCATTCGAAAATCGAGGAAGTCGGCTCGGCCAACTTCTTCGGCATCACCCACGACAACACATTCGTCACCCCAAGATCCCCTTCGGTCCTGCCGGGCATCACTCGCCTGTCGTTGATCGAACTGGCCAAATCGCGCCTGGGCCTGGAAGTGATCGAAGGCGACGTGTTCATCGACAAGCTGTCGGACTTCAAGGAAGCCGGTGCTTGCGGTACCGCTGCGGTGATCACCCCGATTGGCGGCATCAGCTACAAGGACAAGCTGCACGTGTTCCACAGTGAAACCGAAGTCGGCCCGATCACCCAGAAGCTCTACAAGGAGCTGACCGGCGTGCAGACCGGCGACGTGGAAGCGCCGGCGGGTTGGATCGTCAAGGTTTGACCTAGGCAACCGCCTGCTCAGTGCATGCATAAAAAAGCCCACCCCTGCCTCGGCAAGGGTGGGCTTTTTACTGGCGGCTTCGGCTACCCCCGCCGCAATACCAACCATCGCCCCCAGCGCTGGTGAAACCAGCCGTAACCGCTGACCAGCAAGATCCCGCCCAGCACCAGGACCGCGCCAACGATAAAGTTCGGCTCCAGCGGCTCGTCCAGCAACCAGACACCAAAACCGATGCCAAACAGCGGCGTCATGAACGACAGCACGCCCAATTGCGAGGCGAGGTAACGGCGCAGCAGCGAGAACCAGATCAGGAAACTGGCGAAGGACACCAGCAACACCTGGAACGCCAGGCTGGCAATGAGTTGCGGCGTGGGGTTGATCGTCGTTTGCGCCAACGCCACGGACATCCCGATCAGCAGCACCCCGGCGCCCACCAGTTGATACAGCAGTGTCTGGCTGGCCGGCACGTCGGTCAGCCGCGAACAGCGTACCGTCACCGTGGTTGCGCCCCACAGCGCGCCGGCCAGCAAACCCATGCCGTCACCGAGCAACGAGCTGCCGTTCGCCGCCCCCGAGCCGCCACTGAAGGCCACCACGATCCCGCCGAAGGCAACCGCGATGCCCAGCCATTGCGCCGGCTTGAGGCGTTCGCTCGGCAGTTTCCAGTGCAAACCGAGGGCGGCGAACATCGGGGCGGTATACAGGAAAATCACCATGTGCGAAGCCGTCGTATGACGCAGGCCTTCGCCCACCATCACGAACTCCAGGGCAAACAACAACCCCACCAACAGGCCTGGACGCCAACTGCCATCGGCCAGGGACAGGCGTTCACCCCGCACCAGCACCAATAGCCAGACCAGTACCGCGGCAATGGCCGAGCGCACGCCCAGTTGCAGCATCGGCGCCATGTCGGCGGCACTGGCCTTGATCGCGACTTGCTGGAAACCCCAGATGGCACAGAGTCCAGTCATCAGGGCACTGACCTGGCCATCCAGGGCGCGGCGGGTGGTCATGGGAAAGATCCTTGGGCAGAAATGGATGAAAGGATTGTCTGCCTGACACCTTTGCTGGATATAGTGATTACCCGACAAGCCATCCCGGTAATCCGCCATTGCGGTCGATATGCAGCCTCCAGCCCAACATCTGAAAATGCCTCCGTTCGACGCGGCCCTGCCCTCGCCGATTTTCTTTCGCAGCGCCTGCATGCCGGCCCACGCCACTTACCCCCGGCATCGACATGCCTGGGGTGAGTTCGTCTACTCCTACAGTGGAGTGATGGAAATCGAGATCGCCCAGCACCATTACCTCGCGCCACCGCAGTACGGCATCTGGCTGCCGCCGGACATGGAACACGTTGGGTTCAATCGGCATGAGGCCTGTCATTGTTCGTTGTACTTGGCGGCCGAACTGTGCGCTGCGCTGCCGGCCGTCCCCTGCGCGCTGACCTTGAGCCCACTGATCCGCGCGTTGCTGGAAGAGCTGCGCAACGAACCGCCGAGCCAACCGCAGACACCCGAGCAGCAGCGCTTGTTGCAAGTGCTGGTGGACAAGCTGACTCAGGCGCCCCATGCCGGTAGCTACCTGCCCTCCTCGGATGATCCACTGCTGGGCCCTGTATTGCGGGCCCTGGAGGCGAATCCCAGCGACCCGCGCTCCTTGCCGCAACTGGCCCGCGCCGCCAACACCACCGAACGCACGCTGATGCGCCGGGCCCAACGGGACCTGGGCATGTCCCTGGTGGAATGGCGCCAGCGCCTGAAAGTCATCGAGGCCCTGGCCCTGCTCGAACGTGGCCAGAGCGTGGAAACCATTGGCCTGGACCTGGGCTACAGCAGCGCCTCGGCGTTCATCAGCATGTTTCGCAAAATGATGGGCACCACGCCGGATGAATATCGACGCAGGCATATGGCTTGATGATGGGGGTGATGCTGAGACGGCTATCGCGAGCAAGCTCGCTCCCACAGGGTTTGTCGGTGGGTATCAACCTTGTGTTCGGCGCTGGCCCACTGTGGGAGCGAGCTTGTTCGCGATAGCGCCAGTGGGTTTGCCGTCGATTTCGACACTGACCCCAAACCGCCGCGCCAGCTCCCGGCGCCCACTGGCCGTCAACCCCAGGGCCCGGCTATCCAGGTCCTGGACCAGCCATTTGCGCTTGATCGCCAACTGCAGCAAGGCCGCCCCCAGTGCGCCGCCCAGGTGCGAACGGCGCATGCTCCAGTCCAGGCACGGGCAGGCGAATCGGCGCCGTCGCGTGGCGAGTGATTGGACGTCGATGCCAAAGCCCTCGAACAACGCCTCGCCGGACTCACTCAGGCGATAGTCCTGGCCTTGCACCGCCTCCAACCATCCGGCCTCGATCAGGCGATCATGCAGCCGCACCGCCAGGGTGCCAGCCATGTGGTCGTAGCAGGTGCGGGCGAATTGCAGGCGATCCGGAGTACGTGGCGTGAAGGTCGGCGCGGCGTTCTGGCCGATCACCATCAGTGCTTCGAGGGCCTGGGCGACGCGTGGGTCCGCCAGGCTGTAATAGCGATGCCGGCCCTGGACATGCAGGCGCACCAAGGCCAGGTCCTTGAGTTTCGCCAGGTGGGCGCTGGCGGTCGAGGCGCTGACCTCGGCGATGCTCGCCAATTCGGTGCTGGTGCGGGCATGGCCATCCATCAAGGCGCAGAGCATTCGGGTACGGGCCGGCTCGGCAATCGCTGCGGCCACTTGAGACACGCCTACGTCATGACGTTCTGCGTTCATATTTCACTCCACAATGGAACAAGCGCACCGAGCGGTTTCGGCCCTCAATCGTCCCGGGTCAGCACTTCCAGCAACTCGATTTCAAAGATCAGGTTGGCGTTGGGCTTGATGTGGGCGCCCATGGACCGTTCACCGTAGGCCAGGTGGGCCGGCACCAGCAACTTGCGCTTGCCACCGACTTGCATGCCCATCAGGCCCAGGTCCCAGCCCTTGATGACACGACCGGTGCCGATCACGCATTGGAAGGGCTTGCCGCGACTGTAGGACGAATCGAATTCGGTACCGTCTTCGAGGGTGCCGCGGTATTGGGTGGTGATCAGCGCACCTTTGACTACGCTTTTGCCGTCGCCCTGTTGCAGGTCGATGATTTGCAGCTCTTCATTCATGGCGTATCCCTCGTGTGATCCAGGCGCGAGGTTTTCGCAGAAATCAGGACGCATGGCAAACGTTGTCTGCCCTGCATCAGGGAACCGCAACGGCCTATTCGGTTCACATGGGTATCGACCCTGCATTTCAGATAAGGACTTTCTGATGATCGACTCTCGTCCGCACCACGGTTTCATTCCCCCGTACATCCTCAACCGCATCATCGCCCACGGTTCCGAACAGCAACGTTCCAGCGCCCTCGGCACCTTGACCCACGTGCGCAACCTACGACACAACCCTGGCCCGCCCAGCACTCCGCCCGTCGCGGCGGCGCTGCCCAAGTCCGGCAAGGCCGGACACCCGCAACGCAGCGTGCACGACGCCCAGAACAGCATGGAACTGCCCGGCCAGCCGGTACGCCTGGAAGGCCAGCGGGCCAGTGGCGACCCGGCCGTGGACGAGGCCTACGATGCATTGGGCGCCACCTATGATTTTTTCTGGAAGGTCCTGGGGCGCGATTCCATCGACAACAAAGGCTTCGCCCTGGTGGGCAGCGTGCATTACGGCCAGGGCTATGAGAACGCCTTCTGGAACGGCGCACAGATGGTATTCGGCGACGGCGACGGCGAAATCCTCCAGCGCTTCACCCGCTCCCTGGACGTGGTGGCTCACGAACTGGCCCATGGCGTCACCGAAAGCGAAGCCGGGTTGATCTACGCCAACCAGTCCGGTGCGTTGAACGAGTCCATCTCCGACGTGTTCGGTGTGCTGGTCAAGCAGTTCGTGCTCGAACAGACCGCCGACCAGGCCGACTGGCTGATCGGCGCCGACCTGCTCACCGACAAGATCAACGGCGACGGCCTGCGCAGCATGTCCAACCCCGGCAGCGCCTACGATGACCCGCTGCTGGGCAAGGACCCGCAACCGGCGCACATGCGCGAATTCGTGATTACCCGTGAAGACAACGGTGGCGTGCACATCAATTCCGGCATTCCCAACCGGGCCTTTTATCTGGTGGCAACCACGCTGGGCGGATTTGCCTGGGAAAAGGCCGGCCGGATCTGGTATGACACCTTGTGCGACCGAAGACTGGCCAATGACGCGTCCTTCAGCGCCTTCGCCCGCTTGACCGTCGAGCATGCCCGCCAGCGCTTCGGCACGCGGGAAGTGCAAGCGGTACAGAACGGCTGGGCCCAGGTCGGCGTCGACCTGACACAGGAGAGCTGATGAAAACCCTTCCAGACCTCGACGACAAAGCCGTGGTACGGCTGTCGCGCCAAGGCGGCGTGGCCGCCATCCATGCGTTGACCCGACCACGGGAAATCGAGTTCGCCCAGTGCGACCTCGACCAGCGCACTCGCATCTGTTCGGTCCTGGAGGGCTGCCTGCCGCTGACCTCCTCCACGCCCGGGCGCGGCGACCAGCGGTTTTTCCAGATCGAGGTGCGTTATCGCGCCAACGACCAGGACGACGAGATGGTGCTGCAGGTGCCCGAGGACCGGGCACCCGGCGAGCTGGTTCACCTATGGGACAAAGGCGAAGTGCTCTGAAGATTTAACGTGTGGCCGGCACGATCTTGACGATCGCGCCGGACACGGTTTCGATCAGCAGGTACTTGTCGTCGATCTGCACCCATTGCTGCTCGCTTGTCGGCTGTTCGAGCTTCTTCTGTTTCCAGTCTTTCATGGCCCTGTCCGCGCGCTGGTAGTCCGCCGGTACCCGGTCGTTCTCCACCAGCCTGCGGCCATTGCTCGGCGAATGCTCCAGGGCGTCTCCGGTTTTCTCGACCGCTTGCGCAACAGGCCCAAGGGCTCCAAGGCCGGCAATCAGGACCAGGCTGGCGATCAGGGTGGGTTTGCGCATAGAAAAAACTCCAGTTATTCGAGGGACTGAATCTGGGACTTCGCGGGCGGCAAATCATTCCTTAATTCCTGGAAACTGTACCCCGTGGCGAGGGAGCTTGCTCCCGCTGGGCTGCGCAGCAGCCCCAATCCAGGCGACGCGGTCATTCAGTGATACGGCATTCACGGGGGGTACGACTGCTGCGCAGCCGAGCGGGAGCAAGCTCCCTCGCCACGGGATATAGTGACAAGCCCTGCACGACGGACCCTGCCATGACGACCCCGACCACTGCCTCCCCTGCCCTCAAGGAAATCTTCAACAGCGCCCGCCTGGAACACATCGCCAGCGAAATGCGCGCGGTGTATCCGGCCTTCGACGCCAAGGCATTCTTGCGCATGGCCAACGACGGGCTGGCCGAGTTGTCGGTGATGCAGCGCATGGCCCGGGTCAGCGAGTGCCTGCACGCGGTGCTGCCTCTCGATTATGAAGCGTCGCTGGAGGTGCTGCGCGCCCTGGCCCCGCGCCTGAACAGCATGTTTGTCAGCATGTTCCTACCGCACTACGTGGCGTCTTACGGCCGCAATCACTTCGACGTGTCGTTGGACGCACTGCAGTATTTCACTCGGTTCGGCTCGTCGGAGTTCGCCGTGCGGCACTTCTTGCGGGACGACCTGGAACGCACCCTCAAGGTCATGCACGGCTGGGCACTGGACGCCAACGAGCACGTGCGCCGCCTGGCCAGCGAAGGCAGCCGGCCGCGCCTGCCGTGGTCGTTTCACCTGGAGCCGATCCAGGCCAACCCCGACCTGGCCGCCGCGATCCTCGACACACTCAAGGCCGACGACAGCCTTTATGTGCGCAAATCCGTGGCCAACCACCTCAACGACGTCACCAAGCAGCATCCCGACTGGGTGCTGGACCAGATCGAAGGCTGGCCATTGCAAGACCGCCACACCGCGTGGATCGCCCGGCATGCGCTGCGTAGCTTGATCAAACAAGGCAACCCCAGGGCGCTGGGGGTCATCGGCGCCGGCGGCAAGGCGCAGGTCCAAGTGCTGGATTTGCAGGTGACGCCGGCAGTGATTCGCTTGGGCGAACAGGTCACGCTGTCCTTCACGGTGCAATCAACCCTCGGGCAGAGCCAGCGCCTGGTGATCGACTACGCCGTCGACTACGTGAAAGCCTCGGGCGGCACCTCGGCCAAGGTTTTCAAACTCAAGACCTTCGACCTGCCCGCCCAGGGTCGCGTCAACCTCAGCCGTTCGCAACATATTCGCGAGCTGACCACCCGCAAACACTACGCGGGCCGGCATGCCGTGCACCTGCTGGTCAACGGCGAGCGGCTGGGCAGCACGGCGTTCGAGATCGTCTGAGGGGCGTCAGGCTATCGCCACGGTTTTCGCCTGGCGGATTTCCTGCAGGAAACGCTCGGCCGGCAGCGGATGGCCCAACAGATAGCCCTGCAGCGAATCGCAGCCCAACTGGGTCAGGAAGTCTTGTTGCACATCGGTCTCCACGCCTTCGGCGACGATCCGCAGGCCCAGGGCCTGGCCGAGGGCGACGATGGCCGAGACGATGGCCGCGTCATCGCTGTCATGCTCCAGGTCCCGCACGAAGCCGCGATCGATCTTCAGCTCGTTGGCCGGCAGGCGCTTGAGGTACATCAGGCTCGAATAGCCGGTGCCGAAGTCGTCGATGGACAAATCCACGCCCATGTCCGAGAGCAGTTGCAACACCGTCATGCTCGCGTCCGCATCGCTCATGGCGGTGGTTTCGGTGATTTCCAGGGTCAGGCTGTTGGCCGGCAACTTATGCGTTTCCAACGCCTTGGCCACGCTCTGCACCAGACCGGTGTGGCAGAACTGCAAGGCCGAGAGGTTCACCGCGATGCGCCAGTCGGTATAACCGAGCACGTACCATTCGCGCATCTGCCGGCAGGCTTCGTTCAACACCCATTCGCCAATGGGGATGATCAGCCCGGTCTTTTCCGCCAGGTCGATGAACGTGTCGGGCATCAACAGGCCTTGGGTCGGATGGGTCCAGCGCAACAAGGCTTCGGCCCCGACCGGACGGCCATTGGCCGCGTCGAACTTGGGCTGGTAATGCAGGCTGAACTGCCGCTGTTCGACGGCCATGCGCAAGTCTTGCAACAGCTGCAATTGCTTGCGGGCGTTGCTGTTCATCGAGGCGTCGAAAAAACTGTAGCCGTTTTTGCCGGCGCCCTTGGCGTGGTACATCGCCGCGTCGGCGTTCATCAGCAGCTCTTCAGCGCTCTGGCCGTTGCCGGGGTAAAGGGCGATGCCGACGCTGGCGGAGATCTGCAAGTCATGTTCAGACACCCGGAACGTGCGCCCGATCAAGCCGACCTGGCGTGCCGCCAGTCGCAGGGCATCGTCGGGCTCGGCCAGTTGCACCAGCAGCACGAACTCATCACCACCGATCCGCGCCAGGGTGTCCTGGCTGCGCAGGTCTTCGCGCAGGCGCAGGGCCACGTCCCGCAGCAACAAGTCGCCCATGTGGTGACCAAAGGCATCGTTGACCGGCTTGAAACCATCGAGGTCGATGAACATCAAGGCGAAGCAGCCGCCCTGCTCTTGCACCCGATGCATGGCCTGGTCGATCCGGTCGGCCAGCAGCACACGGTTGGGCAGTTCGGTGAGGGGGTCGTGCAGGGCCAACTGCGTCAGTTCCCGGTTGGCCCGGGTCAGGGACTGGGCCAGCTCGGCAGTGCGGGCTTCCAGGCACGCATCAAGAATCGATGTCAGCAAGGCAATGGCCAGCACCGCCAGGGTGGTGATCAACACCAGATTGTCCAGGCCCTTGCCGCTCAAGCCGTCCAGGGAACCACAGAAGCTGCCCTCGCTGAAGCGCGCCCCGGCCATGCCGGTGTAGTGCATGCCGACGATGGCGATGCCCATGACCACCGCGGCGCCCGCGCGCGCCAGACGCACGTGGGGGGTGTTCTGGCGCAGGCGAAAGGCAATCCACAGCGCCGCCGCCGAGGCGCCGACAGCAATCACCAGCGAAGCCCCGAACAGCGTCGGGTCGTAATCGATGCCCGGCTGCATCCGCAGCGCGGCCATGCCGGTGTAATGCATGGCGCTGATCCCGGCGCCCATGATCAGCGCACCGAAGGCCAACTGCCAAGCCGGCAATCGCGGCTGGCTAACCAGCCACAGGGCAAAACCGCTGGAAAGAATCGCGGTCAGCAGTGACAGCGCGGTGATCGAAATATCGTAGCCAAGCTCAACCGGCAAGGTGAACGCCAGCATGCCGATGAAGTGCATGGACCAGATGCCCACCCCCATCGCCAGCGCGCCCCCAGTCATCCACCAATGCGCGGCGCGCCCCTGGGCGGTCGCGATACGCCCGGCCAGATCCAGCGCGGTGTAGGAAGCCAGCACGGCAACAAACAAGGAGATCGAAACGAGGGCGGGGGAATAACTGCCGATGAGCATGGTTTTTTCTCGTAACTGGAGAACCGGACTGCTTCCATGCCCGGTTGGAGGCCGGCGATTGTACTGAATAGTGACAGGGACGCACGAACCAAATGTCAAAAAGCCATCAAACCTGGAATATTTTCGACGAAAGACACGACCCCGCGCAGGGAGATTTTTTCTGCAAGCCATCCATCATGCGTTCACCGCAGTTCCATTGTGGGAGCGAGCTTGCTCGCGATAGC
>NZ_JACNDD010000047.1:0-43296 GCF_017351395.1 Pseudomonas sp. FW305-28 | reverse complement strand
AGCTCGCTCCCACACAAGCCCCACAGTCAACATTCGTTAACGGTTTCAGGCCTGCTGGATCGTCTTGGCAATCACCTCGACCGTGGCGCTGACTTGCTCTTGGTAACGGTCGAGTTCCGCCTGATGGCTCTTCTGCATTTCGATCTGTTGCGAACACAGGTTCATGGCCGCCAATACCAGCAGGCGATCGCCGATCAGCGTCGGGTATTTCCTTTTCGTGTCGGCCAGGGCGGCCTTGAGCATCGAAGCGGCGTCCAACAGGGCCTGTTCCTGCCCGGCCGGCGCTTTGATTGAATAGTCTTCTCCCAGGATCGAGATGACCGTCACCCCATCGGCGCCGTGCTTCATGCGCTGACAGGACCGGCGCTGGCGCGCTCGATCAGGGCCTGGATGCGGGCGGCGGTGGCGCCGTGCAGTTCTTCCTGCTCCATCAGGCTCAGTTGCAGGCTTTCGTTTTCATCCTTGGCCCGGGCAAGTTCGGCGCTCAGGGTTTCGTTCAGGCCGGTGAGGTGCAGGTTCTGTTGCACCAGGTCGTTGACCAGTTGCTCCAGTTGGCTGAGGGATGTTTCCAACATATTGATTTCCAGGCTTTTCCAAGGGGCGCGTACGATAAAGAAAAGTCACCGCCGATGCCACGCTTTACCAGCGGCGGTGCTTCGCTGGCGAGTGGTAAAGACTGTGAAGGGGCGGTCTGGTTCCTACCCTTCGTCGCATTCCAGGGTGGTTCTGCGGCAAAAGCAAGGATCCCGTTCAAGACTTCAGTCGTATGACCGATAAGTCAGTTAACACCAGCCACAGTCCCGCACGGACGCGCCCCTCTCGGTACTTTCCATGTCCCTACGAAATATGAACATCGCGCCGCGGGCGTTCCTGGGGTTTGCCCTGATCGGCGCCCTGATGCTGGCCCTTGGGGTGTTTGCCCTGACCCAGATGAGCAAAATCCGCACGTCCGGCGAAAGCATCGCCCAGAACAGCGTACCCAGCATCAAGGCCCTGAATGAGTTCACCCAGCTCACCCTGCGCCTGCGCGTCTTGTCCTATCGCTTGCTGGTCAACCGCGAGCCGGACATCCAACAGAAAACCTACGATCTGCTCGAACAACGCAGCCAGCAGATCCGCGCGACCCAGACTACCTACGAAAAGCTCATCAGCGCCCCGGACGAACGGGCCGCCTACGATCAGTATGTGCAACTGCTCGGGCAGTACCGTCAGCTCGAAGAGCGCATGAAAACCCTGTCGCGAAATAATCAGGTCGATGAACTGCGGGCGCTGCTCAACACTGAACTGCTGAGCAACTCAGATGCCATCAATGCCGCAATCGACCACTTGGTGGAGATCAACAACCTGCAAGCCGAGGCGCTCAATAAGGGCGCGGCGCAACAATATTCAGGCGCTTTCAACTGGGTGGTCACCCTGCTGGTCATCGCCACCGGCCTGACCCTGCTGTTCGCCTGGCTGCTGACCAACAGCATCACCAAGCCGATCGCCAACGCGCTGGATGCCGCCGAAGAAATCGCCAAGGGCAACCTGACCCGACCGATCACCGTTGACGGCAGCGACGAAGCCGGTCGCCTGCTGCGGGCGATGTCGACCATGCAGGAAAAACTGCGCGATACCTTGCAACGGATCTCCGGTTCCGCCACACAGCTTGCGTCGGCGGCCGAAGAGCTTAACGCCGTCACTGACGAAAGCGCCCGGGGCCTGACCCAGCAGAACAACGAAATCGAGCAGGCCGCGACAGCGGTCAACGAGATGACCAGCGCCGTAGAAGAGGTCGCTCGCAATGCGGTCAGCACGTCGGAAGCGTCGAAACACGCCACCACATCCGCAGGCGACGGCCGCGACCTGGTGCAGGAAACCGTCGGTGCCATCGAACGCATGAGTGCCGACGTACAAAGCACCGCCACGCTGATCGGTAACCTGGCCAATGAGTCCCGCGATATCGGCAAAGTGCTGGACGTGATCCGCGGCCTGGCCGACCAGACCAACCTGCTGGCTCTGAATGCCGCCATCGAAGCCGCCCGTGCCGGTGAGGCCGGCCGTGGTTTTGCCGTGGTGGCCGACGAAGTCCGCGCCCTGGCTCATCGTACCCAGCAGTCGACCAGCGAGATCGAACGCATGATCGGCAGCATCCAGAGCGGCACCGAACACGCCGTGGACTCGATGCGCAACAGCACCGAGCGCGCCGAGTCGACCCTGAACATCGCCCGTGGCGCCGGCCTGTCCCTGGACACCATCAACACGGCCATCGTCGAGATCAACGAACGCAACCTGGTGATCGCCAGCGCCGCCGAAGAACAGGCCCAGGTGGCCCGTGAAGTGGACCGCAACCTGGTGAACATCCGCGACCTGTCGGTGCAATCGGCCACCGGCGCCAACCAGACCACCGCCGCCAGCGCCGAACTGTCGCGCCTGGCCGTGGACTTGAACAGCATGGTTGGGCGGTTCAGCCTTTAATCCGCGTAACGGTTGATCGTCCACAGACCGTGAGCGATCAACCCTCAAGCTTTGGTGGCGAGGGAGCTTGCTCCCGCTGGGCTGCGAAGCGGCCCCAGCATCTCAAAAGCGACGACTGCTTCGCAGCCGAGCGGGAGCAAGCTCCCTCGCCACGGTATTGCTGCCTTGTACCCCCAATCCCAAACCTTTTTTGACAGCATCACATTTCAACAGGTTAGAATCGCTGGCACGCAGACTGCATGGTCAGTCTGTGCCCGCCCCTCAGTTTTCCCGGAGTAACGCCTTTGACTGCAGCGACCATCAACAGCCTGTTCTTGATCGGCGCGTTGCTGGTAGGTGCGAGCATCCTGGTCAGTTCTCTTTCGTCCCGCCTGGGCATCCCGATCCTGGTGATCATCCTGGCCGTGGGCATGGTGGCCGGTGTCGACGGCGCCGGTATTCTTTTCGATAACTACGCCACGGCTTATCTGGTCGGCAACCTCGCCTTGGCCGTCATCCTGCTGGACGGCGGCTTGCGCACGCGGGTCTCGAGCTTTCGCGTGGCGCTGTGGCCGGCGTTGTCCCTGGCCACGGTCGGTGTGTTGATCACCACCGGGCTGACCGGATTGGCCGCGGCCTGGCTGTTCAATCTGAACCTGATCCAGGGCCTGCTGATCGGCGCCATCGTTGGCTCGACCGATGCCGCGGCGGTGTTCTCGCTGCTGGGCGGCAAGGGCCTGAACGAGCGGGTCAGCGCCACCCTCGAGATCGAGTCCGGCAGCAACGACCCCATGGCAGTGTTCCTCACCGTTACCCTGATCGGCATGCTCGCCAGCGGTGAAACCGGCTTGCACTGGAGCCTGCTCGGGCACCTGTTGCGTGAGTTCGGCATCGGCTCGGTACTCGGCCTGGGCGGTGGCTGGCTGATGCTGCAGCTGGTCAATCGCATCAATCTGGCCAACGGCCTCTACCCGATCCTCGTCATCAGCGGCGGCCTGGCCGTGTTCGCCCTGACCAACGCCCTGCACGGCAGCGGTTTCCTGGCGGTGTACCTGTGCGGCCTGGTGATCGGCAACCGTCCGGTGCGCAGCCGCCACGGCATCCTGCACATGCTTGATGGCATGGCCTGGCTGGCCCAGATCGGCATGTTCCTGGTGCTGGGGCTGCTGGTCACGCCCCACGACCTGCTGCCGATCGCCCTGCCGGCCCTGGGCCTGGCATTGTGGATGATCCTGTTTGCCCGTCCGTTGTCGGTCATAGTGGGCCTGCTGCCGTTCAAGGCGTTCCATGGTCGCGAGAAAGCCTTCATTTCCTGGGTCGGCCTGCGCGGCGCGGTGCCGATCATCCTGGCCGTGTTCCCGTTGATGGCCGGCCTGCCCCACGCCCAGCTCTACTTCAACCTGGCGTTCTTTATCGTGCTGGTCTCGCTGCTGGTACAGGGCACGAGCCTGCCGTGGGTCGCCAAGTTGCTGCACGTGACCGTCCCGCCCGAGCCGCTGCCGATTTCCCGGGCCGCGCTGGAAGTGCACGTCACCAGCGAGTGGGAGCTGTTCATCTATCGCCTGGGTGCGGAAAAATGGTGCATCGGCTCGCCCCTGCGGGACCTGAAAATGCCCGAAGGCACCCGCATCGCCGCCCTGTTTCGTGGCCAGCAACTGCTCCATCCGTCGGGTAGTACGGTGTTGGAAGTCGATGATTTGCTGTGTGTTATCGGCCATGAACACGACTTGCCGGCCCTTGGAAAACTGTTCAGCCAGGCGCCGCAACGGGGCCTGGATCTGCGCTTCTTCGGCGACTTCGTACTCGAAGGAGACGCCCAGCTGGCCGCGGTTGCCGCGCTGTACGGGTTGAAGCTGGACGGCATCGATCCGGACATGTCCCTGGGCCGCTTCATCGCCCAGAAAGTGGGCGGCGCCCCAGTGGTCGGCGACCAGGTGGATTGGAACAACACCCTGTGGACCGTCGCGGCCATGGACGGGAACAAGATCGGCAAAGTGGGCGTCAGATTCCCCGAAGGAAGTCGCCCGGGTCCCGGCTTGTTCCTCTAAACTGCTCCCACTCTCATTTGCTTGACCGGTCTCTATGCCTATCCTGCGCTCCTTTTTCGCCACCGCCCTGCTGGGCCTGAGTCTCTCCGTCTGCACGCTGCAAGCCGCTGATCTTCCCGCCAGCGCTTCGGTGCAGGCCAGCCTGGACAAGATCGCCGACCGCAAACTGCCGGAAGCCGACCAGAAAGCCCTGCAGGCCGTCTTGCAGAGCACGTTGACCCAGCTCAACAACAAGGCCGACTACGAGCAGAAGCTGCAGGCGCTCAAGCAGCAACTGGCCACTGCCCCCAAGCAGAACATCGAGAACCAGCGCGAACTGGCGCGACTCAAGGGCACCACGGTGGTGCCGGTGGCGCAGCGCTACGCCAACCTGCCGATTCCCCAGCTCGAGCAAATGCTCACGGATCGCTCCACCCAGCAGGGTGATCTGCAAAAAGCCCTGGCCGATGCCAACAGCCTGATCATCACCGCCCAGACCCGTCCCGAGCGGGCCCAGGCGGAAATTTCCAGCAGCCAGACCCGTATCCAGCAGATCAATACCATCCTCAAGGCCGGCCGGGACGCCGGCAAGACCCTGAGCGGCGAGCAACGCGACCAGCTCAACGCCGAGTTGGCGGCGCTCAATGCACTGATCCCGCTGCGCCGCCAGGAACTGGCCGGCAACAGCCAACTGCAGGACCTGGGCAACGGCCAGCACGATCTGCTGATGGAAAAAATCGCCCGCATGGAGCAGGAAATCCAGGACCTGCAGAACCTGATCAACCAGAAGCGCCTGGCCCAATCCCAGGAGACGGTGACCCAGCAATCCATCGAAGCCCAGAAGGCCGGTGGCAGCAGCTTGCTGGCGACCGAAAGCGCGGCCAACCTGAAGCTCTCCGACTACCTGCTCAAAAGCACCGACCGCCTCAACGAGGTCACCCAGCAGAACCTGCAGACCAAGCAACTGCTGGACAGCGTGACCCAGACCGACGCAGCCCTGGACGAGCAGATCAGTGTGCTCAAGGGCAGCCTGCTGCTCTCCAAGATTCTCTACAAGCAGCGCCAGACCTTGCCGCGCCTCAAACTCGACCAGAACCTGGCCGACCAGATCGCCGACATCCGCCTGTACCAGTTCGAAGTCAGCCAGCAACGTGAACTGCTGAACAACCCCAGCGCCTACGTCGACAGCCTGCTGGCCTCCCAGCCCTCGGAACAAGTCACCCCGCAACTGCGCAAGACCTTGCTGGAGCTGGCCCTGACCCGTGTCGACCTGCTGGAACGGCTGAACCGCGAATTGAGCGCGGTGCTCAACGAATCCATCACCTTGCAGCTCAACCAGAAACAACTGCTCAGCACCGCCCAGAACCTGCGGGCGACCCTCGAAGAGCAGATGTTCTGGATTCCCAGCAATAAACCGCTGGATTTCGAATGGATGCGTGCCGTACCGACGCGCCTGGAAAAACAGATCGACTCGTTGCCCTGGGCCTCCAGCCTCAGCGAGCTGGCCGATGGCCTGACCCAGCGGCCGCTGCTGTTCCTGCCCCTGGCGCTGCTGATCGGTGCGCTGCTGTGGCGGCGCAAGCATCTCTATGCCCGCCTGAACAAGGTTCACCAAGACGTCGGCCACTTCAAGCGCGACAGCCAGTGGCACACCCCCCAGGCGATCCTGATCAATATCCTGCTGGCCATGCCGGTGGCCCTGGCGCTGACCCTCTGCGGCTATGCCTTGCAGATCGACGCCCGCGGCCAGAACGCCAACCTCGGCGCGGCGCTGCTGCAGATCGGCCAGGCCTGGCTGGTGTTCTACACCGCCTATCGAGTGTTGTCGCCGGGCGGCGTGGCCGAGTTGCATTTCCGCTGGGAGAAACCCCAGGTCGAATTCCTCCAGGGCTGGATCCGCCGCCTCGGGCTGGTGGTGCTGGCGTTGGTGGCCGTGGTGGCCGTGGCCGAGTTGCAACCCGCGACCCTGGCCGATGACGTGCTCGGCATGCCGGTGGTGCTGACCTGCTACGCACTGATGGCGTGGTTGCTCAGCCGCCTGTTGCTCAGCAGCCCGACGCACAGGAACACCTCGCTGTTCCGCAAGGCCGTCGGGGTGCTGTTCACCGCGCTGCCAATCGCGCTGTTCGTGGCGGTGTGCTTTGGCTACTACTACACCGCGCTGAAACTCAGCGACCGCTTGATCAATACCCTGTACCTGCTGATGTTCTGGCTGGTGATCGAGGCGACCTTCGTCCGCGGCCTGTCGGTGGCGGCGCGGCGCCTGGCCTACCAGCGTGCCCTGGCCAAGCGCCAGGCGGCCAAGGAAGCCGGCGATGGCGAAGCGGTGGTCGAGGAGCCGACCCTGGACATCGAGAAGGTCAACGAACAGTCCCTGCGCCTGATCCGCCTGGCCCTGCTGGGCGGTTTCATCGCCGCGCTGTATTGGGTCTGGTCGGACCTGATCAGCGTGTTCTCGTACCTGGACAACATCACCCTCTACGAATACACCAGCGGCACCGGCGCCAATATGAGCATGGTGCCCATCAGCATCGGCGACATGCTCGGGGCGCTGATCATCATCGGCATCACCTTCGCCCTGGCGCGCAACCTGCCGGGGCTGCTGGAAGTGTTCGTGCTGTCGAAGCTGAACCTGGCCCAGGGCAGTGCCTACGCCACCACCACGCTGCTGTCCTATGTGATCGCCGGCGTCGGTTTCGTCACCACCCTGTCCACCCTGGGCGTGAGCTGGGACAAACTGCAATGGCTGGTTGCCGCGCTGTCGGTGGGCCTGGGCTTCGGCATGCAGGAGATCTTCGCCAACTTCATCTCCGGGATCATGATCCTGTTCGAGCGCCCGGTGCGCATCGGCGACACCATCACCATCGGCAACCTGTCGGGCACGGTGAGCAAGATCCGCATTCGTGCGACCACCATCACCGACTTCGACCGCAAGGACATCATCGTCCCGAACAAGACGTTCATCACCGGGCAACTGATCAACTGGTCGCTGACCGACACCGTCACCCGGGTAACCCTGAAACTGGGCGTGGACTATGGCTCGGACCTGGACCTGGTGCGTGAGTTGCTGCTCAAGGCCGCCCGCGAGAACCCACGGGTGCTGAAGGAGCCGGAGCCGATCGTGTACTTCCTGAACTTCGGTGAAAGCACCCTCGACCATGAGCTGCGCATGCACGTACGCGACCTCGGTGACCGCAACCCGGTGCTGGACGAAATCAACCGTTTCATCAATCGGGAATTCAAGAAGGAGCACATCAACATCTCCTTCCGGCAGATGGAAATCTATCTGAAGAACATGCAAGGCCAGGAATACAAACTGGTGCCTGCCGAGCCCGACAAAAAGACCATCACGCCCGTGCCATCGGCTGTCGCCAGCATCAAGCCGGTGCCTGAGCCACCGCAAGGCAAACTCGACTGATCGCGGGTTGCCTGCGGGCGTCCCGCCGGAGACGGCCATGAAAACCCTGGAAACCCTGACCTTCGATAACCGTTTCGCCCGCCTGGGCGACGGTTTCTCGGCCCACGTGCTGCCCGAGCCCATCGACAATCCGCGACTGGTGGTCGCCAGCCCGGCGGCCATGGCGTTGCTGAACCTGGATCCGGCAGAGGCCCAGGCACCGCTGTTCGCCGAGATTTTTGGCGGCCACAAGCTCTGGGCCGAAACCGAGCCACGGGCGATGGTGTATTCCGGGCATCAGTTCGGTCACTACAACCCACAACTGGGCGATGGCCGCGGGCTGCTGCTGGGCGAGGTGTACAACGAGGCGGGCGAGCACTGGGACCTGCACCTCAAGGGTGCCGGCCAGACGCCGTTTTCACGGATGGGCGACGGGCGCGCGGTGCTGCGCTCCTCGATCCGCGAATTCCTCGCCTCCGAAGCCCTGCACGCCCTCGGCATTCCCACCACCCGGGCCTTGTGCGTGATCGGCTCGGACACCCCGGTGTGGCGGGAAAAACAGGAGCGCGCCGCCATGGTGCTGCGCCTGGCCCCCAGCCATGTGCGCTTCGGGCATTTCGAATACTTCTACTACACCAAGAAACCCGAACTGCAGGCGGCCCTGGCCGAGCACGTGTTGAACCTGCATTTTGCCGAGTGCCGCGAGCAGCCGGAGCCGTACCTGGCGATGTTCCGCGAAATCGTCGAGCGCAACGCCGAACTGATTGCCAAATGGCAAGCCTACGGTTTCTGCCATGGCGTGATGAACACCGACAACATGTCGATCCTGGGCATCACCTTCGATTTCGGACCGTTCGCCTTCCTCGACGACTTCGATGCCAACTTCATCTGCAACCACTCCGATGATCAGGGGCGCTACTCCTTCAGCAACCAGGTGCCCATCGGTCAGTGGAACCTCAGCGCCCTGGCCCAGGCCCTGACGCCCTTCATCAGCGTCGACGCCCTGCGTGAGACCCTCGGGTTGTACTTGCCGCTGTACCAGGCCCATTACCTGGACCTGATGCGCCGCCGCCTCGGCCTGACCTGCGCCGAAGAAGACGACCAGAAACTGCTGGAGCGCTTGCTGCAACTGATGCAGAACAGCGGCGTCGACTACAGCCTGTTCTTCCGCCGACTGGGCGATCAAGCCCCCGAGCAAGCCGTGAGCGCCCTGCGCGATGACTTCGTCGACCTCAAGGGCTTCGACGCCTGGGGCGAATTGTATGTTGCCCGCGTCAACCGCGAAGGCCCCGTCAATCAAGACCAACGCCGCGCGCGCATGCACGCCGTCAACCCGCTGTACGTGCTACGCAACTACCTGGCGCAAAAAGCCATCGACGCCGCCGAGTCAGGCGACTACGACGAAGTGCGCCGCCTGCACGCCGTGCTGAGCAAGCCGTTCGAGGAACAACCGGGTATGGACAGCTACGCACAACGTCCGCCGGAGTGGGGCAAGCATCTGGAGATCAGTTGCTCGTCGTAACGCGGCGCCACGGCTGAAATCACCTTCCCGCCCAACACATAACTGTTCGGGGGCATGGCTAACCCTGTGGCGAGGGAGCTTGCTCCCGCTGGGCTGCGTTGTAGGAGCTGTCGAGTGCAACGAGGCTGCGATCTTTCCCCAGACACTTGAGTCTAAAGCGAAAGATCAAAAGATCGCAGCCTTCGGCAACTCCTACAAAACCAAGCGGGAGCAAGCTCCCTCGCCACAATGAGCGTGCCTAGCCATCAAATGAAAGTTTCCACCGATACGCCGAAGTGCTCGGCCAACCAGCGGATCTGCCTCAAATTGAGCTGACGCTTACCGCTCAATACCTCCGATACCACCGACTGGGTACCAACGCCCGGCAAGTCGCTCTGGCTCATGCCATGTTCACGCATCAGGTAACGCAGCGCCTCGACACCGCTCGCCTTGGGCATTGGCCGGTGCTGCTGGTCCCATGCCTCGATCCATTCGCCGATAATATCCACCAGGCTCATGAGAGGATGGGTTTCGTCTTCGCCCACCAACGCCAACAGCTCATCAAGAGCACTCGCCAATCGGTCATAATCCTCTTCGCTCCTGGGCTTACGCAGCAGGGGCGACACAAACTCCCAATGGGCGGCGACTTGTTCGATCAGTGCACTCATCCCTTTTCCTCCTTCCACTTGCCTCTGTCGTATTCCCGATGGTCAAGCACGCATTTGATATACAGACGCTGTGCTCGGTATCGAATCACCGCAATCAGCCGCAACTTGTTTCCACCGATGTCAAACACATGCAGCGGACCGACCTTATCGGTTGCCGGAAATATGGATTTCATCGCCACGAAATCAGCCGGGCTATTGCGCTTGATCAGCCGATACCATTGATCCAACGCATTCGCTGAATGTGGCCATTTCTCCTTGGCCTCCCAAATGCGTTTCTCAGTGATCACATGCATGCAACGTCCTTATCGCATTTTGCTATGGGGAAGTTAAACACAATTCTGGCGCATCGCAAATTGCGATAGCGCCAGTTAGACAAATGGTTAGCTCTTGCTGGTTTCCAGCCTAGTCGTCAAAAGATTTAGGTCTCGGTAAGAAATGTGAGCAGATATGAGTCCTGCTCACCCAACCTTATCGTTCCCCTGCTCAGGCGTCTCGATCCCCGGCTCCGCCTCTTCAACCCCCTTCTCCTTGGGTTTGGCCGCTGGTTTTTCCTCGGGATAACCGGGCATGCCGCGGGCGTCTTCGGGGGTCAGTTCATCCCGGTCGTGGCGGCGGTCGATGGCGTAGGCCGGGGCGGCGTTGGGGTCTTCGTCGCGGCCGGCGGTGCCGAGGACGAAGCCGTCGTCGTTGGGGTTGTCCACGGCCTGTGGGGTGTCTGGGTCTTGAGGATTGCTCATGGGACCTCCGGGTTGCGAACAGGTACGTTGTGATTTTTTTGAGGGCCTGGCGGGCGTTGAGTGCAACGCACCTGATGAATGGCAGCCTGGGTGGCTAATGCCGGTCAGTTAAGGATCAAACGACACAAAACCTGTGGGAGCGAAGCTTGCTCGCGATGGCGGCAGCCCCGTCAATGGCGTAGTCGACTGCTCACCCCAATCGCGAGCAAGCTTTGCTCCCACGGGCTTGAGGTTTAACTGACTCGCATAAATCAACGGGCCCGGCCCTACGCCATGTCGCTGTGACTGAATTCCTCAGCCAGAAAATCGATCAGCGTACGCACCGACGGCAGCAACCCGCGTCGTGAGGCAAAGATCGCGTGGACGATCCCGCACTTGGGCGTCCAGCCCGGCACCAGTTCCACCAGTCGACCGGCCGCTATGTCTTCGCGTACCACCACGGTGGGCAGGTGAGCGATGCCGATGCCGGCCAGCACCGCTTGACGCAGGGCCAGCAGGTCGTCGGTGACCATGCGCGGTTCATGGCGGATCAATGCGCGGCTGCCGTCCGGGCCGAACAATTCCCACTGATATTCCCGCTGCGCCCCACCCCAATGCACGCTCGGCAGGCCGTTGAGGTCCGCCGGCGAAGCGGGTGAAGACAAGCGCTCAAGGTAAGCCGGGCCGCCCACCAGGCATTGGGTGCTATTGCTCAGCACTTTCATGACCATGTCGGTGTTTTCCAGCGGCGGAAAGCGCACCCGCAAGGCGATGTCGAACCCTTCATGAATCAGGTCGACCCGGCGGTTGGTGCTCTCGATGAACAACTCCACCCGGGGATACTTGAGCATGTAGCGGGTCAGCATCGGCCCGACCCAACTATTGAGCAGCGCCGTCGGGCAACTGATGCGCACCAGCCCCTGGGGTTCGGAACGGTTGCGCTCGATCACTTCCGCCGCGCTCTCGGCCTCGACCCGCATCGCCAGGCAGCGCTGGTAATAGGCCTGGCCGATCTCCGTCAGCGTGCAATGACGACTGGTGCGGTGGAGCAGCCGCACCCCGAGTCGCTCTTCCAGCTGGGCGATACGCCGGCTGAGCTTGGACTTGGGCATGTCCAGTGCCCGGCCGGCGGCGGCGAACCCACGGTGTTCCACGACCTGGGTGAAGTAGTACAGCGTGTTGAGGTCTTCGATGATCGTTCTCCAAATAGAACGCTAAGGCGGATTTTTGCAGTCTAGCGCATCAAAGGTGCCAGTTTTAATCTACACCCATCGAAACGCAACACGGATTGAAGCCGGAGCGCTTCGACCGGATGAGTCACCGATCAATCGCAACACCGATATTAAAAACCTTAACCACGCCGAAACCTTCGGCAACCAAAACTTAATGAGGGCTACGCCATGACCACTTCCTACAACCGTCTCGACAAAGATAACGCCGCCGTTCTGCTGGTCGATCACCAAGCCGGCCTGCTGTCCCTGGTCCGCGATATCGACCCGGACCGTTTCAAGAACAACGTGCTGGCCCTGGCCGACCTGGCGAAGTACTTCCAACTGCCGACCATCCTCACCACCAGCTTCGAAACCGGCCCCAACGGCCCGTTGATGCCAGAACTCAAGACGCTGTTCCCGGACGCGCCGTACATCGCTCGCCCTGGCCAGATCAACGCCTGGGACAACGAAGACTTCGTCAAGGCGATCAAGGCCACCGGCAAGAAGCAACTGATCATCGCCGGCGTGGTCACCGAAGTCTGCGTAGCCTTCCCGGCACTGTCGGCCCTGGCCGAAGGTTTCGACGTGTTCGTGGTCACCGATGCATCCGGCACGTTCAACGAACTGACCCGTCAATCGGCCTGGGACCGCATGTCGTCCTCCGGTGCGCAACTGATGACCTGGTTCGGCCTGGCCTGTGAACTGCACCGCGACTGGCGCAACGACGTGGAAGGTCTGGCGACCTTGTTCTCCAACCACATCCCGGACTACCGCAACCTGATGACCAGCTACAACACGCTGACCAACGCCAAGTAACAGCCTCACCGATAAACCCTTGTGGGAGCGAGCTTGCTCGCGATAGCGGTCTGACAGTCGATGCAGTATTGACTGATACACCGCCATCGCGAGCAAGCTCGCTCCCACAGGTTTTTGTGCTGGTTTCTATATAGTGTTCAATCTGTGCCAATGATTTTTCCGGGAGACTGACCTGATGCTGATCCCCTGCCCCCATTGCAACGGGCTCAACCGCATACCTGCCGAACGCCTCGGCGACCAGCCCAAGTGCGGGCGCTGCAAGGCCCAGGTGTTATTGAGCAAACCGTTCGAACTCAAGCAAGGCGACTACGCCAGCCAGATCAAGGGTGACCTGCCGTTGCTGGTGGATGTGTGGGCCGATTGGTGTGGGCCGTGCAAGTCCTTCGCCCCGGTGTTCGAACAGGCCGCCGCGCAGTTGGCGGGCAAATGCCGCTTGGCCAAGCTCGACAGCGAGGCCAACCAGCAACTGTCGGCGCAGTTGGGGATCCGCTCGATTCCCAGCCTGATTCTGTTCAAGGAAGGCCGGGAAGTGGCGCGTCAGAGCGGTGCGTTTCCGTTGCCGCAATTGATGAGCTGGTTGCGCAGCCAGGGGATTTGATGCTCAGCGGCCTTTGTTGGCCGCACGCAGAAAATCCCCCCAACGGCGCACCAGGTAGTTGTGCTCGTCCATCACCGAGTTCCATACGGCGATATGGCCCATGCGTTGCTCATACGAACCGCCGTCACGCATTTCGCCGATATCGATCAGCGGTTCGCCATCGCTGCCTGGCAACACTTCACGGGCCGGTTTGCCGGCGTACCAATAGTCCCATTCGGCATCGCTCAAATGATCACGGCTGCGGGGCGGGTTGCTGATGTAATACCCCTGGCGCGCCATGACCGCGCCAGGCCATCCCGAGAGCCACCAGTTAAGGAACGCATAGGCGGCATCCAGCACCGCTCCCCGGGCATGGCGTGACACGGACAAACCGCCGAACCAGGCGCGATAACCTTCACGGGGCACGGCAAGGCGGTACTTGATCCCGGCCCGATGCAGGCGCATGAGGGTCGGAGACCAAAGGCTCTCGATGTCGATGGTCGGGCTGAGCATTAGTTGCGCCGCCTGTTCGTCATCCGACCAGAACGCCGCGAAATGACCTTCGCGCTGTTTGCGCACCAACACATCGGCCAGGCTGTCGATCTCTTCGATGCTGAGATTGCCGATGTCCTTGAACGACGCCAAACCCATGCCCTGTATCGCCAGCGCCGCGTCGATGGCACCAATCGCCGCGTCGCTTTGCAGCGCGGTACGCCCGCTCCAGGCCGGATCGAGCAGCCAGCCCCAACTCTCGTTGTCACGGGAAAACCCCGTGGGCAAGCGTTCCGGGCGATAGGCAAAACTGTCGGCGTTGTGGGTCAACGGCAACATGCTGATGTAGTCGCTGACGGTGCTGCCCAGGCTGCCGTCGTGTTGCACGTACAAGCGCTCATTGGGCACGCTGCCGCTGACCGGGCGATCCGCGGCGGACAACCGGCCGCGCTTGGGCAGGTCGTTGATCTCGTGCCACAGGGCGATGCGCCGGGTGTCGATGGGCTGGATCGCGCGTGCCGGCCAGACGAAATCAACATTGTGAAACCACTGGTCGTACAGGTCGTAGCTGTCCGGTTGCATCACCGCGATGCGCTGGGCCTGCTCGACACTGTGGACCTGATAGACCAGGCGAATGCCCAGGTCCTGTTCGGCGCGAACCCGCAGGGATTCGAGCAAGGTGACGGAGGTGCCAAGCACCCGCAACGTGATGGGTGAGCCGCTGTGCATCAGGCGCTCACCTCAACCGCCGGGGCGAAGCAACGGGCGAAGACATCGAACGAATGCCGCAACCGCTCCGGGTCCAGGCCCCTGACAATAAATACCAACCGCGATTGGCGCTCGGCACAGGGCCAGTGGGGCAAATGTACCGGCGCGTGCAGGCAATGCTGCACGCCATGGATGACGACTGGGGCCTGGAGGCTGTTCACGTTGAGCAATCCCTTGACGCGAAGAATGCGTTCGCCGTGGCATCTTAGCAGCATCGACAACCAGACTCCGAAGCCGATCCAGTCCAGCGGCTGATCGAAGGTCAGGCAGCACACCTGGGCCTCGCCGTGCGACGTAACCTGGCCTTGCGGACGATGCAATTGCCAACGGGCCACCTCGACTTCAGGCGCGGCGCCGCGCAGGCCTTCGCCCAACAATAATTGATCGCCACTGAGCACATCGTGGGTGTCGAGCAGCGGCACCCCCGGGTTCAATGCTTGCAGCCGCTGACGCAACGCGCTGACAGCCGACGCAGCGGCCTGATCGGTCTTGCTCAGCAGCAGGCGGTCCGCGGCGGCCACCTGGGCCAGCCACTCCGGATGGATGCGCGCCTGCAACTCGGCGTGACAGGCGTCGACCAGCGTCACCACCAAGCCGACATGGAAGCGTCCGCGCAATTGCACGTCGTTGTTGAGTGTCGCCAGGATCGGAGCCGGATCGGCCAGCCCGGTCGTCTCCAGGATCACCCGGCGAAAGGGCGGGATCTCGCCCCGGTCACGCCGCGCCAGCAGATCGAGCAACGCGTCTTTCAACTCGCCGCGAATGGAGCAGCAGACGCATCCACTGGGCAACAACACCGTGTCCGGCGCCACCTCCTGGACCAACAAGTGATCGATGCCGATATCGCCGAATTCATTGATCAGCAGCGCTGTGTCACCGAGGCTTTCGTCTTGCAGCAGACGGTTGAGCAAGGTGGTCTTGCCACTGCCGAGAAACCCGGTCACGACGTTCAGGGCGATGCTCATGAGGCCGGCTCCAACGACTGGAGCAGGACCGGGTCGAGGGGATCCGCCGCGCGGCCCGTCATCGACTCTGCCAGGCTCCACAGCTGGTCGAGCCCACTGGCCAGTTCCTGCCGCCCGGTGGCGCCCAGCAGCAGATATGCCGAGCCCTGGAAATCCTCGACCTTGAGCCGTAACGGCGCCAACACGCGATTGATCGCTGAAATCCGGCGCAATCGCTCGCGACGCCGGGGCAGCCCATCACCCAGCGGATCGCTCCAATGCACATCTTCGCCCAATAGACCGCACAAGCCACACATGCTTCAGCACTCCTTCATGGCATGACGTCGCCGGCATTCGGTCCCAGGGTTTGCCCCACGAACAGGTTGCCTCCCGGGTCACTGGCCAGCAACACGGCAGTGGGCGCCACTTCCGTGGCCAGGCCGAAGCGTCGCAAAGGCAGTTCGGCGGACTTGGCCTGTTTCCAACTTTCACTGATGCCGGCCACCAGCGGTGTTTCGATCGGCCCGGGGGCGATGGCATTGACCAACACGTTGTCGGCGGCCACTTCCAGGGCCAGTGACTTGGTAAAACCGATCACCCCGGCCTTGGCCGCCGCGTAGTGGCTGAGCTCGGCCCCACCTTTGATGCCCAATTGCGAGGCGACGTTGATGATCCGTCCCCAGCGCTGCGCCAGCATGTGGGGCAAGGCTCGCTGGCTGGCGATGAACACGCTGGTCAAGTCGACGCGGAGCATGTCATTCCACATGTCGATGCTCAGCTCGGTGCAACGCGCCTGGGTCAGCATGCCAGCGTTGTTGACCAGGATATCGATACCGCCGAACTGCTCGACGCACGCATCGACCCCAGCCTGGGCCCCTTCGACCGAGCCGACGTCGGCCACGCACTCGTACACCTCGACCGACAGCGCACGACAGTCGTTTGCGGTGGCGGACAGGCGCTCGGCATCGCGATCGGTCAGCACCAGGCGCGCGCCTTGCGCGGCATAAGCCCGCGCGATGGCGGCACCGATACCGCTGCCGGCGCCGGTGATCACGGCGCGGCGGTTGAACAGTTGTTGCATGGGACAATCCTCCAGATCCAGGGCAAACAGGGATGGCCATCACTGAAAACAAAACCCGTGACGCCCGGCTTCAATCCGGCCAACGCACGGTCAGACCGCCGTCAATGATGATGCTCTGGCCCGTCAGGTAGCTGGACTCGTCGCTGGTCAGGAACCGCACCAGCGACGCCACCTCATCGGCCCGACCGACTCGCCCCAGCGGAATCGCCCGGGCCGCCTTGGCCAGGCCTTCGGGCCCGAGGGAATTTTTACTGTCCAAGGACTGCGGCGTCTCGATCAGGCCCGGGATCACCGCATTGCAACGAATCCCCTGCCCGGCCAATTCCACCGCCAGCGAACGGCATAGCCCTGGCACACCGGCCTTGGCCGCGGCGTAATGAGAATGGTCCTGCCAGCCATACACGCCACCGGCGATTGAAGAAATCGCCACCAACGCACCGCCCTCGCTCATGTAGCGAACGCTGGCGCGGAAGGTGCGCATCACCCCGGTCAGATCGACATCGAGCATGGCGTTCCAGGCCTCGTCGCTCATTTCCAACAGAGGCGCACGGCGCAGCAGGCCGGCGTTGGCCACCGCGTAATCAAGACGCCCGAAGGTGCTGAATGCCTGCTCGGCCAGGTTATCCACCGAACGACTGTCGGTGACGTCCAGTGGCAGCATCAGGCATTCGCCACCCAACGCCTCGATCTGCTGGCGGGTGTCTTGCGGGTCGTGGGGGTCCGCCGGCAAGTAGCCGGCGGCCACGGCTACACCGTGGCGGGCATACGCCACGGCAAGGGCCTGGCCGATGCCGCTGGCGGCACCGGTAATCAATGCAACTCTACGAGTCATAAGCCGCCTCCTTACTTCACGGTTTCTGGACGGACATGGCGTGCCGCGAACATCAGCGCGCCAGAGAGGAAACAAGGCAGCGCGCCGAAGTACAGCGCCGAGGTCTGCCAGTTGCCGCCTGCCGCCAGCACCTGGGTGGCACCGAACCCGGCCACTACCGCGCCGATCGGCCCCATGGCATGGATAATCGCGCCGCCCGTGGCGCGGATGCTGGTGGGGAAACTCTCGCCGATGAAGAACAGCGCCGCCGAATAGGGCCCGATCAGGAAGAACAGGCCCAGGCTGTAAAGACCGACCACCATCGGCAGGTTGCTCGGACCGTAGAGCATGCCGGCAAACGACAGCCCGCCCAGCATCCAGCCCAACGCAATGACATTGCGCCGGCCGATCTTGTCGCCCATCCAGCCATGGCTCAGGTAACCGCAGTAGCCCACCAGGTTGGAGAGCACCAGGATGATCAACGAGTTTTCGAAGGAAATATGGTGCACGCTGACGATCACCGTCGTGCCGAGCACGCTGAACACCTGGATCGCCGCCCAGTTGAGCAGGATCGCGGCGCCGATCACCAGTGTCGCGCGCCGCGACGTGCCGCGAAAGGCCGACGCCAGGCCGGCCTTGCTGTGTTCCTCATAGTCGACGCCATAGGTGGACGCCACTGCCTGGGCATCGGCGACCGCGCCGCTTTTGCGCAACTGGCCGATACGCTGGTGGATCTGGAACTGCGGGCTTTCCTTGAGCTTGCGCGCCATGATCGCAATGACGATGGCCGGGATCGCCGCAAAGATAAAACAGCCCTGCCAGCCGATGGTCGGCAGCAACACGGCGGTCAATCCGGCGGCGGTCAGCGCGCCCACCGGCCAGCCACCCTGCACCAGGCTGTAGATGAAGCCACGTCGCTTGGCCAGCCTCGGGTCATCGGAGGCGGCGTAGAGCTCGCTCAGATAGGTGGCATTGACGGTTTCTTCCGCGTAACCCAACCCGCCGAGAGAACGGATCAGGATCAACGGGGACTTGCCCCAGGCACCGCCGATGGCCGTCAGGGCCGAACAGATCGCCGCGCCGCTGACGGTGAAGATGATCCCCATGCGCCGGCCCAAGCGGTCCACCAGCGGGCCGATGGCCAACGCCACCACCGCCGTGCCGACCGCCACCCAGGTGGCGATTTCGGCTTGCTCGACTTCGCTCCAATTGAAGTGCCGGCCGATTTCCGGCAACAACGTGCCGAACAGAATGAAGTCGTAGACCGCAAATACCCAGGCAAAAAAAGCGATCCAGGTGGCAAAGCGCACCTGGGCCGGCGTCAATTGCTCGGGTTTCCAACCAGTCAGGTCGAGTTTGTTGTAGATGGACATGAGAACACGCCTCGAATAAATGCCGGATCAGCGGCTGCGGGGGTTGCGGCGAATGAAGTCGTCGGCAATTTCATCGAACGTGACAAAGCGCACGCCGGCATGGCCCTGGATGTGTTCGATCAGGCGCTCCAACATCAGCAGCACCTGCGGACGCCCGGAGACGTCGGGGTGGATCGTCATGGTGAACACGGCATGTTCGTGTTCGCGATAGACCCAGTCGAACTGGTCGCGCCAAATCTCTTCGAGATGCCGCGGGTTGACGAAACCGTGGCTGTTGGGCGATTTCTTGATGAACATCATCGGCGGCAGGTCGTCGAGGTACCAATTCGCTGGGATCTCCACCAGATCGGTTTCCTGGCCACGCACCAGCGGTTTCATCCAGGTGTCCGGGTGCTGGCTGTAGTCGATCTTGGTCCAGCTGTCGCCGACGCGAACGTAGTAGGGATGGAAGTCGTTGTGCATCAGGCTGTGGTCGTACTTGATGCCTTTCTTGAGCAGCAGCTCGTTGGTCACTTTGCTGAACTCCCACCAGGGCGCGACATAGCCGGTAGGCCGCTTGCCGGTCACCTGGGTAATCAACTCGATGGATTTATCGAGCACCGCCTCTTCCTGCTGTGGGGTCATCGCGATGGGGTTTTCGTGGCTATAGCCGTGCACGCCGATCTCGTGGCCCGCATCCGCCACGGCTTTCATCTGCTCGGGGAAGGTCTCCAGGGAATGCCCGGGAATAAACCAGGTGGTGCGCAGGCCGTAGCGCTCGAACAACTTGAGCAGCCGCGGCGAGCCGACTTCCCCGGCAAACAGGCCGCGGGAAATATCGTCGGGTGAGTCTTCACCGCCGTAGGAGCCGAGCCAGCCCGCCACGGCGTCGACATCGACCCCAAATGCACAAAGAATATCTTTAGCCATGATCGGCCTCCGGTTGTGGTGGTTGTTCAAACATCAATCAGGAATTGGCGAGCGTCGCTTCGACCGAGCGCGCGACTCGCAGGAGCCGGGCATCCTCGCCTTGAGGCACGCTGAGCAGCAGGCCTGTGGGCAGCCCCTGGCTGTCCCGGCCGCTGGGCAGGTTGACGCCGGGCATGTCGAGCAAACTGCCGGGCATCGTCAGGCTCAGGGTCGCGAGATTGGTACGGGCAAACAGTTCGTCGTCGGCCTCCAAAGGCGCCAGCGGCGGGGCGACATGGGCCACGGTCGGCGTGATCAGCACCGCGCCGTCGAGCTCCTCGACGAGTTGGCGTTGCAAGGTCGATCGCGCGTCGTAAAGCTTGAGCACCTGGCTGGCGGTCATGGGCCGCGCCGCTTCGAGACGCCGGCGTACCCGCGGGTCGAGTCGTTCGGCATCGGCGCTGTTGAGCAAGGCCTCGTGCAAGGCAAACGCCTCGGCGGCCCCCAGCCAGCCGTGGTCGCGGATCAGCGCGAGGCTGGCCTGGAAAGCCGGCAATGGCCGAATCTCCACCAGCGCCCCAGCGGTGCGCAGCGCCTGGACACCGGCCAGCACATTGGCCCGCACCGCGGCCTCGACACGGGCATCCTCCAGCACCGCTTGCTCGACCCAGAAACGCTGCCCGGCCAGGCTGCGCACCGGTGGCGCTTGTCGTGGGTCGCGCCCCTGAAGCAGTTCGTCGATCATCCAGGCGTCACGCACGCTGCGAGTCAACGGGCCGATGCTGTCGATGCTGTGGGCCAGGGGAAATACCCCGTCACGACTGTGACGACGGGAACTGGCGCGAAACCCCACCAGAGCGTTGAAAGCCGCCGGGACGCGGATCGAACCGGCGGTATCGGTGCCCATGGCGATCGGCACGATGCCCGCCGCGACCGCGACCGCCGAACCGCTGGAGGAGCCGCCGGGGATCCGCGGTTGTGCATCGCTGAACGGGTTGACCGGCGTGCCGAAGTGCGGGTTGAGGCCGAGCCCTGAATAGGCGAACTCGCTGAGGTTGGTCTTGCCCAGGCAAACCATGCCGGCCCGGCTGAGCAGGCTGACACTGGCGGCATCCAACAGCGCGGGCGGTGCGTTCCGGCGCACCGCCGCTGCCGCGGTGGTGACACTGCCGGCCACGTCGAACAAATCCTTCCAGGCCATCGGCACACCGTCGAAGCCGCTCAACGGTTGCCCGGCACGCCAGCGCGCCGCCGAGGCCTGCGCTTCACGCCGGGCCCGGGCCTCGGTCAACGACACGAACACGTGTTCGGCGCGAGCGGCTTGCTCCAGCGCTTGTTCCAGCACCTGGACCGGATCGGTGCGCCCTGACGCGAAGGCTTCGGCGAGTGCAATGGCATCCAGCGAGGAAAATGGGCTCATGGGCTGCGGCATCCAAAATGTATCTATTATTAAAATGTACATTTTATACGGAGCAGATTTCGTGCCAGCTACGCTTGCGCAGTCCATAGCCGCTGAGCGCCAAAGTCTCCCGAGGGGCTGTAACCATCAGCTTAGAGCCGCGCGAATGACTTGGATGAGCAGGGCCCTGGCCAACATCCGGAAGGCATGCTTATCTAATGTATATTTTTATAAAAGATACATTTAGGTGCATAAAAGTAACGTTTTGATGGAGCGAGCCCCACGAAAGGGCGCGCCAATGTGACCCTCAGTGACACTGGACACTGTGAGAGAATCCCTCCATCGCCGTCATGCCCAGAGGAATCGATGAAAGCAGCGCCAGCCCAAGACCCGCGCACCGCGTCTCGCTACGCGATGATTCATCAGGTATTGCGTGATGCAATTACCGAGGGCACCGCACTGCAGGGCTTGGTGTTACTGGAAGCACCGCTGGCGGAGCTGTTCGGCACCAGCCGTGTTCCGGTGCGCAAGGCGCTGGACTTGTTGCACGAAGAGCGGTTGATCAGCCGTTTTGACGGGCGTGGGTACTTGATCAATCCCCTGGGCTTGGATATCGAGCCGCTGCGCCTGCCCTTGAGCCATGTTCACCTTGGCCTGGCGCGTGGCGAAGAACGGGTGGACACGCGACCATTGGGCGAGCGGATCCACGAAGAAATCGGCAGCGCGTTGCTGACCTGCATTACCTTCGGCCACTACCGCCTCGATGAACAAGCCGCCGCCGAGCATTACGGCGTGAGCAGGGCCGTGGTGCGAGAAGCCTTGATGCGCCTGAGGGACCGGGGCTTGCTGGAAAAAGAGCCCTACTCACAGTGGCTGGCCGGCCCGCTCACTGCCCGGGAAGTCACCGAAGATTATGAGCTGCGCGCCTGCCTGGAGCCTGAGGCGCTACGTCAAAGTGCGCCAGGGCTGAGCCGCGAGCAACTGCAAGCCATGCTGGAACGGGTAACCCAAGCACAACAGGCTGAGCATTGCCCGGAAGAGACGATCCAGCGCATCGAGGAAGACCTGCACCAGCACTGCCTCAGCGGCCTGCAAAATCGCAAAATGGCAGCACTGATTCGCCAGGCCCAAAGCCCGATGATCATCAGCCGGATTTTTTCCCGGCTGCTGGGAATCGGCGCGGACCCCGCCATGCTGGCCGAGCACCGCCTGATCCTGGAACTGTTGCTACACGGTGCCTTCGACGCCGCCGCGCTGAACCTCAAGGAGCATTTGCAACGCGCCCGGCAACGGATGTTGCAACGCCTCAAGGTGCTATCGGTCGTGCCGGAGCAGGACTTGCCACCCTACCTGAGCAAAATCAGCTGATCGCCCATGGTCGGCGGCCAGCCCTCAGCTTTCCAGCAACCCATGCAGGTCCACGAATTGCTGGGTCAGCTTGTGCCGCGGGTCAAGGTGGATCAGCGGCAGGCTGGCCTGGTGGGATTCGCGCATGCGCACCGAACTGCTCAGGTACACCGGCAATACCGGCAGGCCTTCGGCGATCAGTTCGTCGAGAATCTGCTGCGGCAGGCTGGCGCGGGCCTGGAACTGGTTGACCACGATGCCTTCGACTTCCAGGCCTTCGTTATGGTCATCCTTGAGCTCTTCAATTTCCGCCAGCAGGCCGTACAAGGCCTGACGGGAGAAGCTGTCGCAGTCGAACGGGATCAGCACCCGATCAGCGGCGATCAACGCTGAAACCGCATAGAAATTCAGCGCTGGCGGGGTGTCCAGGTAAATCCGGTCGTAATCCTCCTCCAGCTCTTCGAGCAATTTGCGCAGCTTGTTGATCTTGTGCTTCGCCTCGAGCTTGGGCTGCAGGTCCGTCAGCTCCGCCGTGGCGGTGATCACGTGCAGGTTGTCGAACGGCGTTTCGTAGATATCCACCTTGTTCTTTTTCGAGAAAGGCCCGGACGACAGGGTCTGCTTGAAGAAGTCGGCAATGCCCATGGGGATATCGTCGCCGGTCAGGCCAGTCAGGTATTGAGTGGAATTGGCCTGGGCATCCAGGTCCACCAACAGCGTGCGATAGCCCTCGCTGGCGCTGACTGCCGCCAGATTGCAGGCGATGCTGGACTTGCCCACGCCACCTTTCTGATTGAACACCACACGCCGCATGTCAAAACCTCCGTGTATCAAAGATTCCCGAGTGTAGTAGGCCGCGACACTGCTTAGCTACCTTCTGCGTAGAAGGACTACAGCAACAGTGGCTTTTCCAACGATTCAGACGTCAATCGTGCCCGGATAAAGACAGAAACAACCGACAGACAAGCCCGTGACGATCGCGATAATGGTCCAAGCCAGGCATCGAGCGGACCGACTCGTACATTTTGCTGGGCAAAATGTAACCAGTATTTGCTACAAGCCAACCGCACCGGGATAATGCGCGCCACTTGGGTCGCAAGGCCATGCAGGGTTGGACGCGGGTCAAACCACTGAACCGTGACAATAAAAGCCCGCAGGGGTGGGATGAGTTTTGATCAATTTCAGTATCGCCCAATGGCGCGCGTGGGCCCCTGGGCTCGAAAGCGTGGACGACTGGCAGGCCTGGAGCCGACAGCCGGTTGTATTGCCGGCCAGTGATGCCGCCCCTGACGTATCGTTCCTGCCTGCCATGCAGCGTCGTCGCCTCAGCCGCCTGGCGCGGATGGCCTTCAGTGTCGGCTGGCCACTGGCCGAGGGCCAGCCGGACCTACCGTTGGTCTTTATTTCCCGCCACGGCGAAACCCCGCGCACTTTTGAGATTCTCAAGGACCTGGCGGCCGACCAGCCCTTGTCGCCAACTCAGTTCAGCCTGTCGGTGCACAACGCGGTGATCGGCCTGTGGTCGATCATGCGCGGCGAAACCAGCGAAATGACCGCCCTGGCCGCCACCGGCGACGGCTTGGAACACGGTGTGCTGGAGGCCGCCGCTTTGTTGAACGAAGGCTCGCCAGCGGTGTTGCTGGTGATCACCGAAGAACAGCCGCCGCAGGTCTACGCACCGTGGGTCGATGACGTGCCCTTCCCCTATGCCATGGGCCTGCTGCTGACGCCGGGCGACGACTGGCAACTGGACCTGTCCGCGCAGGCCGACCAACGATCCGGCAGCGACTGGCCCCATGCCCTGGACCTGTTGCGTACCCTGCTGAACAACGAAACCACCTGCCAACATGCCTGGAAGAATCGTGTATGGACCTGGCAACGCAACCGGTGACCGGTAAACATCGCGACGCCTATTACTGGCGCCTGGTCGCGACCGCCGCAAGCTTCGCCCTGTTCGGGCTGGGCGGGCTGTGCCTGCGCTTGCTGGTTTTTCCGTTGCTGGCCTGGCTGCCCGGCGATGCCCAGGCCCACCGACAAAGGGCCCGCCGCACCGTCGGGCGGTTGTTCTGGTTCTTTATCCGGTTCATGGCCCGCACCGGCGTGCTCACCTACCAGATCGATGGTGCCGAACGGCTCGGGCGCCCCGGACAGATGATCATTGCCAATCACCCCTCGCTGATCGACGTGGTGTTCCTGATCGGGCTGGTGCCCAACGCCAACTGCGTGGTCAAGCAAAGCCTGTGGGACAATCCCTTTACCCGTGGTCCATTGCGTTCAACCCAGTACATCAGCAACGACGGCAGCATGGACATGCTCGATGCCGCCAGCGATACCCTGCAAGATGGCCAGACACTGATCGTGTTTCCCGAAGGGACGCGCACCCAGCCAGGCCAGGTGCCGGCCTTTCATCGGGGGGCCGCGGCCATCGCCCTGCGGGGTGCGAAAATCCTCACGCCCGTCACGATCAAGGTCAACCCCACGACCCTGACCAAGGCCGAACCCTGGTATCGCATCCCCCGGCGCCGCGTGCACTTCAGTTTTCACGTCGGGGCCGATATAGATCCACAGGCGTTCGCCGCGCTCGGCCCGCCGCCCCAGGCTTCGCGCAGGCTCAACGATTTCTTGCATCACTATTTCATCAAGGAGCTCGCCGAAGATGAGCGATCTGCACCGTGACATCAAACAGCTGATCATCGACGCCCTCGGCCTGGAGGATATTGGAGTCGACGACATCGGCGACCACCAGACCCTGTTCGGCGAAGGCCTGGGCCTGGACTCGGTGGATGCCCTGGAGCTAGGCCTGGCGATCCAGAAGGAGTACGGCATCAAGATCGACGCCGACGCCAAGGACACTCGTAACCATTTCAGCAATGTGGCAAGCCTTGCGGCCTTCGTCACTGCAAAACGCCCCTGAGACCGGACCATGCAAACTCGTGACGACATTTTCAACACCCTGCGTGACGCCCTGGTCGAGCTCTTCGAGCTGGACCCAGAGCGCGTGACGCTGGAATCGAACCTGTACCAGGACCTGGAAATCGACAGCATCGATGCGGTTGACCTGATCGACCACATCAAGCGCCAGACCGGCAAGAAAATCGCCGCCGAGGAATTCAAGTCGGTGCGCACCGTCAATGACGTGGTCGAGGCGGTCTATCGACTGGTTCAACCGGCCGCATGACCCGGCTGATTGGCCTCGGCCTGCTGCTGGCAGGCCTGCTGTACCCCTTTGCGGTGTATTTCGGCATGGAGCATTTCGCCCCGTGGCAGTTCGGGCTGCTGCTGGGTAGCCTGTGGCTGGCCCGGGCGTTGCTAGGCAAGGGCGGTGACGGCAGCCGCTGGATGGCGACCACGGCGATCGTGTTTTGCGTGTTGCTCGCGCTGTTCGACAGCCCGCTCCTGCTGCGTTGGTACCCGGTGCTGATCAGCGGGTTCATGCTCGGGCTGTTTGCCCTGAGCCTGAAATACGGCCCGCCAATGATCGAACGCCTGGCCCGCCTGCGCGAGCCGCAGCTGCCGGCCAAGGCGGTGGTCTATACGCGTCAGGTCACGGTGGCCTGGAGTGTGTTTTTCCTGTGTAACGGTTTGCTCGCCGCCGCCCTGACCCTCTGGGCGCCGCTGAGCTGGTGGATGTTGTACACCGGCCTGATTTCCTACGGATTGATGGGGCTGCTGTTTGCCATTGAATGGCTCATACGACAACGGGTAAGAGGCCGCCCATGAATTGGATAACACTTGAGCAAATGTTGCTCAGGGCTCAGCCGGAACGCACCGTCGCGGTCACTCCGGCGCTGGATCATTCGCAACTGCGGGACGCGGCGTTGCGCCTGGCGGCCGGCCTGCAGGCCCGGGGCGTACGCCAGGTGGCGGTGCACCTGGAAGATGCAGCCGACCTGGCCATCGCCCTGCTCGGTGCCTGGCACGCCGGCACACGCGTCCTGCTTCCTGCCGACCTGCAAGCGCAGACACGCCAGCGCTGGGCGTCGGAGGTGGACCTGTGGCTGACCGACCAGCCCGGCGACACCCATCCCGACGACTTGCAACACGCGCCGATGGACGCCGTCGAACTGGACCTCGATCACTGCTGGCTGAGCCTGTGTACCTCCGGCTCCAGCGGCGAGCCCAAGCGCATCGAGAAAACCCTGCGGCAGTTGAGTAACGAAGTCCAGGCCCTGGAACAGCTGTGGGGCGCCGACCTGGGCCCGGCCTGCATGATCGGCAGCGTTGCCACCCAGCATATCTACGGGCTGCTGTTCCGAGTGCTGTGGCCGCTGTGCGCCGGGCGTCCGTTCGGGCGCAGGCAATTGGCGTTCCCCGAAGACCTGCAACGCGCCAGCCGCGAGCAGCCGGTGTTCGCCTGGGTCGCCAGCCCGGCGTTGCTCAAGCGCATGGGCGATAACCTCGATTGGCCGGCCCTGAGCAGCGTGCGCCGGGTGTTCTCCTCCGGCGGCGCCTTGCCGGCCGAGGCCGCGCAAAGCTTGCAGCGACGCCTGGGACAATGGCCGACGGAAATTTTCGGCAGCTCGGAAACCGGCGGTATCGCCTGGCGCCAGGGTGACCCATGGTGGCAGCCCTTTGCCGACGTCGAGCTGCGCCAGGACAGCGACGGCGCCTTGCTGATCGCTTCGCCCTATCTGCCCGCCGGGCATGTGGAACACACCGCCGACGCGGCGCGAATCGCCGAAGATGGGCGCTTCGAGCTGCTCGGGCGACTGGACCGTATCGTCAAGCTCGAAGAGAAGCGCATCTCCCTGCCCATGCTCGAACAGGCGCTGGTGGCCCACGACTGGGTCAGCGAAGCGCGGCTGGGCGTGGTGCAGGAGAACCGCGCCTCCCTCGGCGCGCTGCTGGTGCTGAGCGACGCTGGCCTGCGGGCCTTGCGCAACCAGGGTCGGCGGGCCGTGACCGAGGGCCTGCGCCGGCACCTGAGCGAACATTGCGAAACCCTCGCCCTGCCACGGCGCTGGCGCTGGCTGCGGCAGTTGCCGCTCAACGCCCAGGGCAAGCTGCCCCAGGCCGAGGTCGAGGCGCTGCTGATGGCGCCACGCCCCAAAGCCCCCGACGTGTTGGAACAGGTCGAAACCGACGGTGAGTGGAGCCTGCGCCTGGTCGTGCCGCCTGACCTCGCGTACTTCAGCGGCCACTTCCCCACCGCGCCGGTATTGCCCGGCGTGGTGCAGGTCGACTGGGCCTTGAGCCTGGGCCGCCAATTGCTGGACCTGCCGCCGCGGTTCGTCGGCATGGAGGTGCTGAAATTCCAGCAACTGGTTCGCCCCGGTGACGACATCCAACTGCACCTGCGCTTCGACCGCGAGCGCGGCAAGCTGTACTTTGCCTACCGCAATGCCACGGCCGCCTGTTCCAGTGGGCGGATTGTGTTGGGGATGGCGAATGATTAATGCTCACACTGCCCTCCTGTGGCGAGGGAGCTTGCTCCCGCTGGGCGGCGTAGGAGCTGACGAGTGCAACGAGGCTGCGATCTTGTCCCAGACAGTTGAGTCGCAAGTGAAAGATCAACATCAAAAGATCGCAGCCTTCGGCAGCTCCTACAGCGGGAGCAAGCTCCCTCGCCACAAAATGCACCTTAGCCACCGAGACATGCCGCATGCATAACCCCTGCGCCGTCATCCCGGTCTACAACCACGAAACCGCCATCCCGGCGGTGGTCCAGGCGTTGCTCGCCAACGGCCTGCCCTGCGTGCTGGTGGATGACGCCAGCAACCCGGCATGTGCCGCCGTACTGGAACGGCTGGCCGAGGGCGAGCAGGTGCATCTGGTCAGGCTGGCCGTCAACCAGGGCAAGGGCGGCGCAGTGATGACCGGCTTGCGCGAAGCGTCGCGCCTGGGTTTCAGCCACGCCTTGCAGGTGGACGCCGACGGGCAGCACGACCTGGGCGACGTGAAGACCTTCATCGAGCAATCCCGCGCCCACCCGGACGCAGTGATCTGCGGCTATCCACACTACGACGCCAGCGTGCCGAAAGGTCGCCTGTACGCGCGCTACCTGACCCACGTCATGGTCTGGATCAACAGCCTGTCCCTGCAAATCCGCGACTCGATGTGCGGCTTTCGGGTCTACCCCTTGGCACCGACCCTGGCGCTGATCGACTCGGCCAATATCGGCAAGCGCATGGATTTCGACTCGGACATCCTGGTGCGCCTGGCCTGGCGCAATCAGCCGATGCACTGGCTGCACACCCGAGTCCATTACCCTCAGGACGGCGTTTCGCATTTTCGCCTGTTCCACGACAACGTGCTGATTTCCAGCATGCACACCCGGCTGTTCTTCGGCATGCTGGTGCGCGCGCCCCTGATCCTCTGGCGACGGTGGCGGACATGAGCCTTCAGGCAGACAAGCAACATTGGGCCGACCGCCAGGAGCGCGGCAGTTTCTGGCTGATGAAACTCACCGCGCTCGCCGCCAAGGTGCTCGGCCGGCGCTTGTTGACCCCGGTGCTGTACGGCATCGTCCTGTACTTTTTCATTTTCGGCCGCAGCGCGCGCCAGGCGGCCTGGCAATACCAGCAACGCTTGGCCGACTGGAGCGCACGCGCCGAACTGCGCCCGACCCGCTGGCGGGTGTTCGGGCAGTTCATGGCGTTCGCCGATTCCTTGCTCGACAAGCTCGACGTCTGGAACGGCAAGCTGAGCATCGACCAGATCGAAATCGTCGACCCGGCGCTACTGCGCAATCACCTGCGCGATGCCCGCGGGCAAATGCTGGTGGGCGCGCACCTGGGCAACCTGGAGATGTGCCGGGCCCTGGCCGAGCTGGGCGAGAAAGTGACCATGAACGTGCTGGTGCACACCAAGCACGCCGAGCAGTTCAACCGTTTGCTGGGCGAGGCCGGTGCCACGCACTTGCGGCTGATCCAGGTCAGTGAGCTGAACCCGGTGATCATGTTGCAACTGAGCGAGCGCCTGGAGCGCGGCGAGTGGCTGGCGATTGCCGGCGACCGCGTGCCACTGCACGGCGGACGCAGCGTGACCGTGGACTTCATGGGCCACCCAGCGGCATTCCCCCAGGGCCCCTGGCTGCTGGCCGGCCTGCTGAAATGCCCGGTCAACCTGCTGATGTGCCTCAAGCACGAGGGGCGCTATCGCGTCACGCTCGAACCCTTCGCCGATGCCGTAGTGTGGAAACGCAACGAGCGCGAACAAGTGATCGCCCATTGGGCCGGCCACTATGCCGAGCGCCTGGCGCAGTACTGCCTCCAGGGCCCCCAACAGTGGTTCAACTTTTACCCTTTCTGGAAGACCGATGACGATGCCCACTCTTGAGCCGGTAACCTTCGGCGAACGCCCCCTGCGCATCGAAGATGTGCTGGCCCTGGCCAACCGTCAGGCCCCGACGCAGTTGCAGGATGACCCGGCGTTCCGCCAGCGCATCGCCAAGGGTGCGCAATTCCTCGACTCCTTGCTGGACAAGGAAGGCGTGATCTATGGCGTGACCACCGGCTACGGTGACTCTTGCGTGGTCGCGGTACCACTGCACCACGTCGAGGCCCTGCCGCGTCACCTGTACACGTTCCACGGCTGTGGCCTGGGCAAACTGCTGGACGCCCAGGCCACCCGCGCGGTGCTGGCGGCGCGCTTGCAGTCGCTGTGCCACGGCGTGTCGGGGGTGCGGGTGGAACTGCTGGAGCGGCTCCAGGCCTTTCTCGAACACGACATCCTGCCGCTGATTCCGGAAGAAGGCTCAGTGGGCGCCAGCGGCGACCTGACGCCGCTGTCCTACGTCGCCGCCACGCTGTCCGGTGAACGGGAAGTGATGTTCCGTGGCGAGCGGCGCCTGGCCGCCGATGTGCACCGTGAGTTGGGCTGGACCCCACTGGTGCTGCGGCCCAAGGAAGCCCTGGCGCTGATGAACGGCACCGCTGTGATGACCGGCCTGGCCTGCCTGGCCTTCGCCCGGGCCGACTACCTGCTGCAACTGGCGACCCGTATCACCGCGTTGAACGTCGTCGCCCTGCAAGGCAACCCGGAACATTTCGACGAGCGCCTGTTCGCCGCCAAGCCACACCCAGGGCAGATGCAAGTCGCCGCGTGGCTGCGCAAGGACCTGGCGATCGATGCACCGACAGCGCCGCTGCATCGCCTGCAGGATCGCTATTCCCTACGCTGCGCGCCCCATGTACTCGGCGTGCTGGCCGACAGCCTGGGCTGGCTGCGTTCGTTCATCGAGACCGAACTCAACAGCGCCAACGACAATCCGATCATCGACGCCGAAGCCGAGCGCGTGCTCCACGGCGGGCATTTCTACGGCGGGCATATCGCCTTCGCCATGGACAGCCTGAAGAACCTGGTGGCCAACGTCGCCGACCTGCTCGACCGGCAACTTGCCTTGCTGGTGGACGAGCGCTACAACCACGGCCTGCCGAGCAACCTGTCCGGCGCAAGCGCCGAGCGGGCGATGCTCAACCACGGGTTCAAGGCCGTGCAGATCGGCACCAGCGCCTGGACCGCCGAAGCCCTGAAAAACACCATGCCGGCCAGCGTGTTCTCGCGTTCCACCGAATGTCACAACCAGGACAAGGTGAGCATGGGCACCATCGCCGCCCGGGACGCGATCCGCGTGCTGGAACTGACCGAACAGGTCGCCGCCGCCACGTTGCTGGCGGCCAACCAGGGCGTATGGCTGCGCAGCCGTGCCGAAGACGCGCGGCCGCTGCCGCCGGCCCTGGCCGCCATGCACCAGCAATTGGCCGAGGATTTCGCCCCGGTCATCGAAGACCGCGCCCTGGAAGGCGAATTGCGCCTGTGCCTGCAACGCATTGCCGAACAACATTGGAGGCTGCATGCGTAGCCAAGGCGTTCTGCACGTCGACACCCACATCGTGGTGCCGTTTTTCGACGTCGATTCGATGAACGTGGTCTGGCACGGCCACTACGTCAAATACCTGGAAGTGGCCCGCTGTGCGCTGCTCGACCTGATCGGCCACAACTACAACGACATGCTCGAATCCGGCCATGCCTGGCCGGTCATCGACCTGCAACTGCGCTACGTGCGCAGCGCCGTGTTCGGCCAGGCCCTGACCGTGCGTGCCAGCCTGGTGGAGTGGGAAAACCGGCTGAAGATCAATTACCTGATCAGCGACGCAGCCACCGGCGAGCGCCTGACCCGCGCCAGTTCGGTACAAGTGGCCGTGGACATCGCCAGCCGCGAAATGCTGCTGGCCTCGCCCCGGGTCTTTGTCGAAGCCGTCGAAAGGAAACTGCCATGAAACGTTTGTCGATCTGGTTGCTGCTGTGTTGCCTGGCGCCGTTGGCCCAGGCCTTCGACCTGCAGCAGTTGAGCGACCAACTGGCCCGCCCGGAGGTGATCCACGGCCAGTTCATCCAGGAAAAACACCTGCGTGCGCTGCCCCAGCCGCTCACCAGCAAGGGCCGCTTCGTGCTGGCGAAAAACCACGGCCTGCTGTGGCTGCTGCAAACCCCACTGCAACAGGACTACCGCATCACCGCCCATGGAATTGCCCGACGGGACGGCAATGCCTGGCAGATGCTGCCGAACAAGAGCGCCGGCGCCGAACAGAACCGCCTGTTCCTGGCGGTATTGCAGGGCGACAGCAGTGGCTTGCAACGGGATTTCGAACTGAGCCTGTCGGGCGAACCACAGCAGTGGAAACTCACCCTGACCCCGCGCTCGGTGCTACTCAAGCAGGTCTTCAACCAGATCAACATTGACGGCGGCGAACTGGTCCAGCGCATCGAACTGCTGGAAACCCAGGGCGACAGCACCGTGCTGCGCATGCAGGACGCCACCAGCGCGCAACCTTTGAGCGAAGCGGAGCAACATGACTTTGCCGAGTGAACGGATGCTGCCCCGGCTGTTCCTGATCCTGCTGCTGGCCGTGCTCGCGCTCGCCGGCTGGCAGTGGCGCAACGGCGCGCCGCTGTCGGCCAATCTCATGGAACTGGTGCCGGGCACGTCGCCCGATGCCCTGGAACTGATCGCCGAACAGCGCATGCAGGAACCGTTGAATCGCGAGGTGCTGGTGCTGGTCGGTCATGCCGATCGCCAGCAAGCCATCGCCCTGGCGCAAACCCTGGGCGAGCAATGGCAGGCCAGCGGCCTGTTCGACAAGGTGCAGTGGACGTTGCAGGCCGACTTGCCGGCGTTGCGTACGCAACTGCTCAACGGGCGCTTGGCGATGCTCTCGGCGGCGGACCGGCAGCAACTGATCGAACAGCCCCAGGCGTTCATCCAGCAACGAGTACAGGCCCTGTTCGACCCGTTCAGCGGCTTCAGCCTGGTGCCGAACCAGGACGATTGGCTGGGCCTGACCGGACGTATCCAGAACAGCCAGCCCCAACGCGGCGCGATCAAATTCGACATCGGCAGCGGGGCCTTGGTCGCCGATGCCGACGGTAAAAGCTGGGTGATGTTGCGGGCCCGCGCCCAGGGCACCGCCTTCGACATGAACCTGCCGCTGCAAGTGGCCGAGCTGCTGCAACGCAGCCGCGACCAGGCGGGCCAGGCCCAAGGGCAACTGCTGGCGGCCAGCGGCCTGCTGTACGCCGCCAGCGGCCAGCAACAGGCGTCGCGGGAAATCACCTGGGTCGGCGGTGGCGCGACGGTCGGCATTTTGCTGCTGCTGTTGCTGGCCTTCCGACGCTTGCGCGTGTGGCTGGCGTTCGTGCCGGTGCTGGTGGGCATGCTGTTCGGTGCCGTAGCGTGCGTGGCCTTGTTCGGACGCATGCATGTGATGACCCTGGTATTGGGTTCCAGCCTGATCGGCGTCGCGGTGGATTACCCCCTGCACTACCTGTCCAAGAGCTGGAGCCTCAAGCCATGGCGCAGCTGGCCGGCCTTGCGCCTGACCCTGCCGGGGCTGAGCCTGAGCCTGGCGACCACCTGCATCGGCTACCTGGCCCTGGCCTGGACGCCGTTCCCGGCCCTGACCCAGATCGCGATATTTTCCGCCGCCGGGCTGGTGGGTGCCTACTTGACCGCGGTGTGCCTGTTGCCGGCGCTGCTCAACGGCGCGGATTTGCGTCCGGCCCAATGGCCGCTGCGGCTATGCGAATGCCTGCTCCAGATCCGCCAGGCGTTGTTGGCACGGGTGCCGACGCCCGTGCTGCTGGTGTTGCTGCTGAGCTTCTGCGCGGGCGGCCTCTGGCACCTGACCACGAAAAACGACATCCGCCAGTGGATCGGCACGCCCCAGCACCTCACCGACGAAGCCCGCGACATCGCGCGCATCACCGGCTTCCAGCCCACCAGCCAGTTCTTCCTGATCCGCGCCGACAATCAGTCTCAACTGCTGGAGCGCCAGACCGCCCTCAACGAGCGGCTGGATCAGTTGATCGCCCTGGAAAAACTCCAGGGCTACCTGTCGCTGAACCAACTGGTGAGCCCGCCCGCCGAACAGCAGAAGGTACGTGAGGCCCTGGCCCGCTTGCCGGCTGTCTGGCAGCCGTTGCTGGACCTGGGCGTGCCAGTCGCCGCGCTGCAAGCGGAACTGGCGCAATTGCAGGCCTTGCCGGTAACCGACATCGATGCCGCACTGGCCGGGCCCCTGGCCGAGCCGTACCGCACGCTCTGGCTCGGCCCCACCGCCCAAGGCGTGGCCGCCATGATCAGCCTGCAAGGCTTGAACGACGCCGCGCTGCTGCGGGTGCAAGCCGTGGACCTGCCGGGGGTACAACTGGTGGATCGCCTGGGGGACCTGAACCGGGTCTTCGCCGCCACGCAGGTCAGCGCCGCCGAGTTGAAACTGGCCTCCTGCGTGCTGATCGTGCTGGTGCTGATCTGGCCGTTCGGGGTCGGTGCGGCCTTGCGCATCGTCGCCCTGCCATTGCTGGCCGCGCTGTGCAGCCTGGCGAGCCTCGGCTGGCTGGGGCAGCCACTGACCCTGTTCAGCCTGTTCGGCCTGCTGCTGGTGACGGCCATCGGCGTCGATTACGCGATCCTGATGCGCGAGCAGATTGGTGGCGCGGCGGTGAGCCTGCTGGGCACTTTCCTGGCAGCGATCACTACTTGGCTGTCGTTCGGCCTGCTGGCGCTTTCCAGCACACCGGCAGTGAGTAATTTCGGCCTGGCGGTGAGCCTGGGGCTGGCTTTCAGTTTCATGCTGGCGCCGTGGGCCGGGCATCACGAACACCCCACATCCGCTCAAGAAGACCAACGATGATTACGGATATTCAAGGAATCCCAATGCCTGTGACTGAAACGGAACATCGCCAGGTCGTCATCATCGGTGCCGGTCCCTCCGGGGCCATAGCCGCCGCGCTGCTCAAGCGCAAGGGCCACGATGTGCTGGTCATCGAACGCCAGCATTTCCCACGGTTCTCCATCGGTGAGAGCCTGTTGTCCCACTGCCTGGATTTCGTTGAAGAAGCCGGCATGCTCGACGCGGTGAATGCCGCCGGGTTCCAGCGCAAGAACGGCGCCGCGTTTGCCTGGGGCGAGCGCTACAGCGCCTTCGACTTCGGCGATACCTTCAGCAACGGCAAGCCCACCACTTTCCAGGTGCAACGGGCCGACTTCGACAAGTTGCTAGCCGACCAGGCCGCCCTGCAAGGCGTGGAGATCCGCTACGGCCAAGCGATTGCCAGTGCCGATTTCACCCTCGCCAAACCACGACTGGGCGTGCAGCGTGAAGACGGCAGCCAGTACTGCGTCGAAGCTGAATTCGTGCTCGATGCCAGCGGCTACGGTCGCGTCCTGCCGCGCCTGCTGGACCTTGAGGCACCGTCGAACTTCCCGCTGCGCCAGGCGGTGTTCACGCACATCGAGGATCGTATCGACACTCCGGCGTTCGACCGGGAAAAGATCCTCATCACCACCCACCCGAGCAAACGTGACGTGTGGTTCTGGACCATTCCGTTCAGCGGCGGGCGCTGCTCGGTGGGCGTGGTCGCGGCGGCGGAACATTTCGCCGGTCGCACCGACGACCTCGATGCCTGCCTGCGTGGTTTCATCGACGAAACCCCGAGCCTGGCCGGCGTGCTGCATAATGCGCTGTGGGACACCCCGGCACGCACCATCGGCGGCTACTCGGCCAACGTCAAGACCCTGCACGGCCCGGGCTTTGCCCTGTTGGGCAACGCCGCGGAATTCCTCGACCCGGTGTTCTCCTCCGGCGTAACCATTGCCATGCGTTCGGCGAGCATGGCCGCCGATGTACTCCACCGCCAGCTCCAAGGTGAAAGCGTCGATTGGCAAAGCGAGTTTGCCGAGCCACTCAAGCGCGGCGTCGACACCTTCCGCTGCTATGTCGAGGGCTGGTACGCCGGTACCTTCCAGGACGTGATTTTCTACACCGAAGGCTCGGACGACATCCGGCGCATGATCAGTTCGATCCTGGCTGGCTACGCCTGGGATCAGCGCAACCCGTTTGTCAGTGAACCCAAGCGGCGCCTGCGCATGCTCTCGGAAATCTGCGCAAGCCCGGCGCCGAGTCAGCAACCATGAGCTACCTGAGCGACAACTACGTCGAAGAAACCCGCTTCGGCTTCTGGTTCCTGCGCAGCCACACCTGGCAGCACCACGTGTTGCGCGTGGCGATCAACGACCTGCGCAGCCTGTTCAGCACCGCGCTGCCAGCCAACCCGGTGCTGCTGGACGCCGGCTGCGGCCAGGGTAAATCATTCCAGTACCTGCGCCAGGTGTTCGCGCCACAACGCCTGATCGGCGTGGATGCCGACCCTCACAGCCTGGACCTGAGCCGGGAGGAAGCCGCGCGCCAAGGCATGAGCGTGGAACTGATCGGCAGCGACTGCGCGACCTTGGCGGTGCCCGACGCCAGCGTCGACCTGCTGTTCTGCCACCAGACGTTCCATCACCTGGTGGAGCAGGAAAAAGCCCTCGCCGAGTTCTACCGCGTACTCAAGCCCGGCGGCTATTTGATGTTCGCCGAATCCACCGAAGCCTACATCGATACCTGGGTGATCCGCTGGCTGTTCCGCCACCCCATGCACGTGCAGAAAAGTGCCGCGCAGTACCTGCAGATGATCCGCGATCAAGGGTTCCGGTTCGAAGACCGCAACGTCTCCTACCCGTACCTGTGGTGGAGCCGCGCCAAGGATTTCGGCCTGCTGGAGCGCTTTGGCCTGCGCCGGCCCAAGCCATTTGGCGAGCGTGAGGAAACCCTGGTCAATGTGGTGGCGCGCAAGCCTGGCGAAGGGGCTGCCGGATGATCCGTGGCCTGCTGATCGCCTGTGTGTTGCTGCTCAGCGCCTGCGCCAGCCAGGCGCCACTGCCCGCCCGCACGCCGACCCTGGCGTTGCCAATGCAACTGCACATCGAGCGGACCCTGGCCGGCCAACGCCAGGACTGGCTACTGGTGATCCAGCGCGAAGACACCGGCATCCGTTGGTCGATGATGGACCCGCTGGGCATTCCCGTGGCCCGCCAGCGCCTGGTCGACGGCCAGTGGCAGGCCGACGGTCTGCTGCCACCCAATGCCGAGGCCCGAGAATTATTCGCCGCGCTGTTGTTCGCCCTGACCCCCGACGCCGAGCTGTCCGGCAACTATCCGGCGGCCCGGCGACAAGCGTCGCAACGGACCCTCGATAATCGCTGGCAGGTGCGCTACACGCAGCCGCTGGATTTCGAAATGAGCCTGCCCCAAGGCCCCCGCTACCGCATCACACCGTTGACCGAGAACGCCCCATGACCGCCTACCTGAATGCCCTCGGGGTGATCTGCGCCCTGGGCCGCGACAAGCACACTGTCGCGCGCAACCTGTTTGCCGGCGACTGCTCGGGCGTGCGTTGCGAGGATGGCTGGGTGGCCGAACGGGCCTTGCCGGTCGCCGCGGTACCGGGTGAACTCGCGCCCATCCCCCCTGCCCTGGCGGCGCAACGCAGCCGTAATAATCAACTGCTGTTGGAAGCGGGGCTGCAGATTCGCGCGGAGATCGACCAGGCCATCCAGGCCTACGGGCGCGCTCGCATCGGCATCGTCCTGGGCACCAGCACGTCGGGCATCGATGAGGCCAGCCAGGGCATTGCCCACTACCTGCGCGAGCAGCGCTTCCCCGACGGCTACGACTACCAGCAACAGGAACTCAGCGCGCCGGCCAACTTTCTTTCCGACTGGCTCGGCCTGAGCGGCCCGTCCTACGTGATTTCCACGGCCTGTACCTCCAGCGCCCGCGCCTTGATGAGCGCCCGGCGCCTGTTGGACCTGGGCCTGTGCGATGCGGTGCTGTGCGGTGGCGTGGACAGCCTGTGCAAACTGACCCTCAACGGTTTTTCCGCGTTGGAGGCGGTGTCGAACGAACGCTGCAATCCGTTCTCGGTGAACCGCAGCGGCATCAACATTGGCGAAGCGGCGGTGCTGTTTCTCATGAGCAAGACGCCAGGCGAGGGCACACCGATTGCCTTGCTCGGCGACGGCGCCAGTTCCGATGCCCACCATATCTCCGCGCCCGAACCCAGCGGTCGCGGCGCACGCCAGGCCATGGAAAAAGCCCTGCGCTGCGCCGGCCTCGACGCCCACCAGATCGACTACCTGAACCTGCATGGCACCGCCACGCAACACAATGACGCCATGGAAAGCCAGGCCGTGGCCGGGCTGTTCCCGGCCGGTGTGCCCTGCTCGTCCACCAAGCCCATGACCGGCCACACCCTCGGCGCGGCCGGGGCGCTGGAAGCGGCGTTCTGCTGGCTGGCCCTGAGCACACAGAACACCGCCCAGGCCCTGCCGCCGCACATCTGGGACGGCCAGGCCGATCCGGCCCTGCCAGCGCTCGACTGGGTCACCGCCGACACCCGCCTGAAACCCGCCACCGCGCGCCGCCTGATGAGCAATTCATTTGCCTTCGGCGGCAACAACGTCAGCCTGATTATCGGAGACGCCCCATGACTGACTGGCCGCTCGCCGAACTGCTGCCCCATGCCGGCGACATGATCCTCATCGACCGGATCCTGTCGTTCGATGACGAACAGATCCACACCCACGCCACCGTCAAGCCCGGCGGTTTGTTCAACCGCGACGACGGCGCACTGCCGGCCTGGGTCGGCATCGAGCTGATGGCCCAGAGTGTCGCGGCGTTTGCCGGTTGCCACGCGCGCCGACGCGGCGATGCCGTGGAGTTGGGCTTTTTGCTCGGCACCCGCAAGTTCGAATGCAACGTCGACTGCTTTCCCGTCGGCACCGAGCTGAGCATCCATGGCGTGCGCTCCCTGGAAGACGACAACGGCATGGGCGTGTTCGAATGCCACATCCACGCCCCCGGCATCCATGCCACGGCCCGGCTCAATGTATTCCGTCCGCCCCAGGCTGCCCATTACCTTCATGAACCGTCCGCAACAGGAACCCCGCCATGACTGAATCCGTACTGGTCACCGGCTCCAGCCGTGGCATCGGCCGCGCCATCGCCCTGCGCCTGGCCCAGGCCGGGCACGACATCGTGCTGCACTGCCGCAGCGGTCGCGCCGAGGCCGAGGCGGTCCAGGCACAAATCCAGGCCCTGGGCCGCAATGTCCGGGTGCTGCAATTCGACGTGGCCGACCGCGCCGCCTGCAAGGCCATTCTCGAAGCCGATGTCGAAGCCCACGGCGCCTATTACGGCGTGGTGCTCAATGCCGGCCTGACCCGCGATGGCGCCTTCCCGGCCCTGAGCGAAGACGACTGGGATGTGGTGATGCGCACCAACCTCGACGGTTTCTACAACGTACTGCACCCGGTGATGATGCCGATGATCCGTCGTCGCGCCGCCGGAAGGATCGTCTGCATCACGTCGGTTTCCGGGCTGATCGGCAATCGCGGCCAGGTCAACTACAGTGCTTCGAAGGCCGGTTTGATCGGCGCGGCCAAGGCGTTGGCAATCGAGCTGGGCAAGCGCAAGATCACCGTCAATTGCGTCGCGCCGGGGTTGATCGACACCGCCATGCTCGATGAAAACGTACCCGTGGAAGAACTGATGAAAATGATCCCCGCCCAGCGCATGGGCACCCCGGAAGAAGTGGCTGGCGCGGTGAACTTCCTGATGTCCGCCGAAGCCGGCTACATCACCCGGCAGGTCCTGGCCGTCAACGGAGGCTTGTGCTGATGAAGCGCGTCGTCGTCACCGGCATGGCCGGCATCACCTCCGTGGGCAGCGACTGGGAAACCATCGCCAGCAACTTCGCCGCCAACCGCAGCGGCATCCGGCGCATGGATGAGTGGGACCGTTTCACCGAACTGAACACGCGCCTGGCCGGCCCCATCGACGACTTCCAGGTCCCGGCCCACTGGACCCGCAAGCAATTGCGCAGCATGGGGCGGGTCTCGCGCCTGGCAGTCGCGTCGGCGGAACAGGCCCTGGCCGACGCCGGCCTGCTGGGCGACGAATCGATCAAGGACGGGCGCATGGGCGTGTCCTGCGGTTCATCCACCGGCAGCACCGATGAGATCAAGGCGTTCGGCAACATGCTGCTCAACAGCGTGGCCGAAGGCCTGAACGCCAACTCCTATGTGCGCATGATGCCCCACACCACGGCGGCCAACATCAGCATCTTCTTCGGGCTGACCGGACGCCTGATCCCCACTTCCAGTGCCTGCACCAGCGGCAGCCACGGCATCGGCTATGCCTACGAGGCCATCAAGTTCGGGCGCCTGCCGTTGATGCTGGCCGGCGGTGCGGAAGAACTGTGCCCGACCGAAGCGATGGTCTTCGATGCGCTCTACGCTACCAGCCTGAAAAACGATGCGCCGCAAACCAGCCCGCGTCCCTACGACAAAGGCCGCGATGGCCTGGTGATCGGCGAAGGTGCCGGCATGCTCGTGCTTGAGGAACTGGAACACGCCCTGGCCCGTGGCGCACGGATTCATGCCGAGATCGTGGGCTTCGGCAGCAACGCCGACGGCCAGCACGCCACCCGCCCCGAACTGGTCACCATGCGCCGGGCCATGGAACTGGCCCTGGAAGATGCCGGCCTCGAACCCTCGGCCATCGGCTACGTCAATGGCCATGGCACCGCCACCGAACAGGGCGACATCGCCGAAACCCTGGCCACCAGCAGCCTGTTTGGCGAGCACATGCCCATCAGCTCGCAGAAGAGCTTCCTCGGCCACACCCTGGGTGCCTGCGGGGCGCTGGAATCCTGGTTCAGCATCGAAATGCTGAAAAGCGACCTGTACGTGCACACCTTCAACCTCGATGAGGTCGACCCTCAATGCGGCCAGCTCGACTACCTGCGCAGCGAGTTCAGGTCGATGAGCAACGAATACGTGATGAACAACAACTTCGCCTTTGGTGGGGTCAACACCTCGTTGATCTTCCGCCGCTGGCGCTGAATCGGATTCAAAACCCGTTACCCCTACGTCAAGGAGACCATGATGTCGTTGAAGAAAATCGCCGTGACCGCCGCCCTGTTGCTCAGCACCCTGCCAAGCCTCAGCCAGGCCCGTGATACCGCGCTGTTCCTGCCGTTCGACAAGGTCGTCGCCGAAGCCATCCGCACCGGCAAGATCGACGGCAGCGTGAAGTTCTACCTGGCCGGCAACAAACCGGCTGGCAACGTCACCGTGGTCAGCCCCGGCGCCGTGACCAACAAGAAAACCAACGCCTTCAACAAGTCCGATGAAGTGGCCTGCGAATGGGTGCTGCAATCAGCCCTGATCAGCCTGCACCAGGCCGCCAAGAACGCCGGCGCCAACGCCGTCACCAACATCGTCAGCTTCTACAAGAGCAACGAACGCAAAGACCCCACCACCTACGAATGCCACGCCGGCGCGATCATGGCCGGTGTTGCGTTGAAAGGGGATTTGGCGAAGGTGCAATAAAAAGCGCCGTTTGGGCCATTAGAGAGGCCTGGCAATTGATGCCAGGCCATCCCGCAACCCTCATGTGGGAGCGAGCTTGCTCGCGATAGCGCTGGGTCAGTACCTGAGATGCTGGCTGTGCTGCCGTCATCGCGAGCAAGCTCGCTCCCACTGGGTTGGGTGGCGTACCTGGATACTGCCAGCACGCTGTCTGGAGCCCACCAGCCGTCCGAGTGTCCAGCACGAACCTTGTGGCGAGGGAGCTTGCTCCCGCTGGGCTGCGCAGCAGACCCTCGTTCATTGGATGTCTTCCTTCATCCCATTCGAGTGCAGGCGATGAACATCCGCCCGTTTAAGAGCAGGCAGGAAATCCTCCGCCATCGGCACGCCTTCACGCACGATGATCAGGAAACGTTTCTGAAGCGTATTGATGATTTCGTCGCCATTGCTCAAACGACTGCCGACCAGCGCGATATTGCTATTGGCTTCCCCCGCGCCGGTGATGATCCGTGCCGTGCTGCCATCGGCATACACCACCTGGTCGCCTTTCTGCGCGGCCCGCACTTTCCAGCCATTATCCAAGGTGAACGTCAATGACGATGACACCTGCTGGATCGTTCCGCCGTACCGCGTCTGGCTGCCCTCGGTGGCCACTCGATAAATAGCGATTGGCGGATGCGCTTGGACGAATGCTTTTTGTCGATTGACGAATGCCGCGACTTCTTCGCCGTAACCCTCCAGGTGGCGTTGCTCCAAGTACAAGTCATCCAAATGACAGAGCGCTTCACGGGAAATTTCGTTGGTGTAGAGGGCATCCAAAGGTGAGTGCATTTCCAGGGGCCTTATTCATGGGCTTCAGGCTGCGCCCCTTGCCGCTGGGAAGGAGCACCGAGCCGGAGGATTCGGAATGATGAATAAGACGTCGCAGCACAGGTGAGTGGCAATCCCAACGGCGTGGTACCTGGAACGAATAGGAAGTGTCTCAACTAGAAATGCGCGTTTTCCTACAGCACAGAGCGTTTATCTGGCGATTCGTTACGCTTGGCTTCAATCGCCCGAAGCGATGCACCCTGGAGAAGCGCTTACGCGAGCTGGAAACCGTGAGCGAGCGGGTCTCTGTCATCGACAAAAAGGGTGTTGTAGCCTGTCACCTGAGCCCAACCGGTGATGCTCGGGCGTATGCCGGCGAATTCGCCAACCTTTATCGCCGCCTCGACCTTGCCTTCGTAAAGCGTGCCAATCGGACTCTCGTGTCGATAGGTGTCGCCGACTCTCAGTCGCCCCTTGCCAAACAACTGCGCCATCCTGGCGGAAGTTCCGGTGCCACCAGGAGAACGATCAATGGCCTTGTCACCGTAAAACACCGCGCAACGACCATCCGCTGTGCTGTTCTGCGGTTTGTCGCACCAGATGACGTGATGCACGCCAGTGATCCGCTCATTTTCCGGGTGCAACGGATTGCAGATTCCGGCCAGCGCCGCGCGCAGTTTCACACTCAGACCGACGATATCGGCGGTGCTGTGTCCATCAAGGCCTGGCCAGCATTGCTGCGGTTCGACCACCGCGTAAAAGTTACCGCCGTAGGCGATGTCGACAGTCAGTTGGCCAATGCCAGGCACCTGCACCACAACATCCGCGCTGTGCAGATAGCTGGCGACGTTGAACAGTTTGATCGAGTCGACGTATTCACCGTCCAGGGTGTACTCGACATCGACACGGCCGGCCGGGGTTTCGATCGCCAGCTTGCCCGGTTCTTTCGGCGTCACCAGCCCCTCTTCGATGACCACCGTCGAAAGCCCGATGGTCCCCGCGCCGCACATCGGCAGGCAGCCGCTGACTTCGATGAACAACGCGCCAAAGTCGCAATCTTCGCGAGTCGAGGGGTAGATGATCACGCCGGACATGATGTCGTGGCCGCGAGGCTCGAACATCAGCGCGGTGCGTACCCAGTCGTGATCGCGGACGAATATCTCCCGTCGCTCGGCCATGGAAACCGACGGCAACAACGGACCGCCACCTGCGACAACGCGAACCGGATTGCCGCAGGCATGGGAATCGATACAGAAAAAACTGCGTCTCATGGTGACGTCCTGTTAAACCATTTTGCTGGGAGAATGGCGCTGCAGCGCGCCGCGAGACAGGCGATC
>NZ_JACNDD010000046.1:0-43405 GCF_017351395.1 Pseudomonas sp. FW305-28 | reverse complement strand
ATCCTCGGGCTCCAGAAAATTCAGTCTCGGCACCCCGTCATCGTATAACGCCTTGAAAATCGGCCAGATGCACCGTCACAATCGTCGTCACCGCCATGCCCCGCAGAGGATTCCCAGGAGATGTCGTCACCGAGCCGAGTCCCCACCTATGTCATGCAGCAACGCAGCGAATTGACGGACTTCTACATCCGCGACAAAAAGGGCCGGCGCGCCGAAACCAGCCCGCATCGCCATGAGTACTTCCAGATCCAGATCAACCTCGGTGGTGACACCGTGCAACACATTGGCAACGTCGAGCGTCCGTTTCCACGCAACACCCTGGCCTTCATCCTGCCCCACCGCGTGCATGTGATTCCGCACCCGGCGGACAGCAACTTCATGGTGATCAACTTTTCCCAGACGTTCCTGTTGCCACATTTGCAGTGCGACCCGATGGACCTGGAAGAAGTCTCGATTCTGCTGGCGCCGGAACTCTCGCCGTTTCGTTTCCAGGAGCACCTGGACTTCATTCTCGGCGACGACGATTTCGCCAAGGTATGCGCGTTGATCACGCAAATGCGCGCACTGGACGAGAATCGACAATTCGGCACCCGCGAGATGCTCAAGGGCTTGTTACTGCAACTGATCGGCAGCGTCTGCGCCTTGTACGCCGAGCCGCTCAAGCGCTTGGCCGAAGAAAACGCCGCCGAAGTCAGCCGACGCGATGCGCTGGGCCGAATGTCCGAATACCTGCGCAAGAACATCGCCGACCCGGACCTCAACCTGATCAAAGTGGCGGCGGCGACCTACCTGTCGCCGACCTACCTGACCCACTGGCTGCGCAAGGAAATCGGCAAGACCTTTACCGAACTGGTGCTCGAACGTCGAATGCATGCGGCGCGCAATTACTTGCTCAATGGCACACGGCCTGTGGGCGAAGTGGCGAGATTGTGCGGGTTTGCCGACGAGGCTTATTTTTCCAGGCGTTTTCGCCAGATACATGGACAGCCGCCGGGGCAGTTCAGGCGCCAGCAGTTGAATCCGGACAGTCCGCAGTTGCCGTTGAATACATAAGCCGACAATCGCGAATACGGCTCACCGCAGGATCAACACCGCCGCCACCGCAATCACCGCCACCACGCCAAAGACCATTCGCGCGATCCACGGCGCGGTGAGCCAGACGCCGGTCACCCCGGCAATCTGCCCCACGTTCTTCTCGGTCAGACGGAAACTCGGCTCCCGGAAAGGATTGCCGCAATGTGGGCAGGCGTAGGCCTTGTCGGAGACTCGGGAAGCGCATTCAGGGCAATCGATCAGACTCATTGTGCGACCTCAGGGAGAGACGAACTTGGGGTACTGACAAAGACCACGCATTTCCGGTTTTTGTTCTGAATCGAGTAAACCTTTTGGAGAGCACGCTATGGAAAAGCGAACTGCTTCACAGCCAACAAGATAGCCCAGCCACTACTGCGGGGGTTTTACGCGCCGGATAAGATCGTTCAGCACGTAGGTGTCCAGAAAGGCTGTGACTTCAATGATCTGACCATTCTTGAGGGTCATGTGCCACAGGTAGGTGTTGTTGTAGGGTTTGTGATCAAGCGCCGTCGCTGTCCCTTCCCACAGAACAACCACGACATCATTCTGAGCAACGATGCTCTGCACCGAGGGGACGATCGGTGTTGCCAGTCTCGCGGTAATCGGCCGCACGACTTGGGCCAGCTCAGCCTTGCTGTTATAGACACCTGAAACAGGACTCGTCCCGGCCACGGTCCATTTCGCATTGGGCGCCAGCAGATCGAACACCGTGCCTTTGCCCTGCTGCCAGTTAGTGAACGCCTGGCGGACCAGAGTCGCATTCGCATGTTGGGTGTTTTCCGAAGCCCAGACGTTGTTCGTAAAAAATATTAAAGACAGTGCAAGAGCCTGGACGCGCCAAGCGAAATTCATCCATCTGGTCATGATGTTCTCTCACAGCAATGCAGTTGATAAGACGCTCTTCCAGGAGAACCTTAACGGCATGTGCCCAGAAACCTTTGCCTGATACTGCTGTGAAGTTGCCTGATGCTATTCAGTGGCGAGGCTGCACAAGCAGCCGCTCATCAAGCAATTTGCCGTGCCTTTCTACCTTCAGTCTTAGCGACCTTCTTGAACCTGTGCTCAAACTCCCCACACCGGGAAGCTATCGCACACCAGGGGAAATTTTTTCATTCCGAAAGAGAGGCTGATTTCCAGAATCGCCCGGCCAGCCAGCGACTGACACTCAAGACCCAGGCAAACAGAGCGATCAATCCGACACTAAGCAGCATCCCCTTCACGCCCGTGCTGCTGATGAGCTTTCCGGTGATAAAGGGAAACCCGAATACACCAATGAAGTAGGACAGGCTGAAAAGCGGCAGTGCTTGTGCGGTCAGTCCAAAACTCAGACTGGAAATTCGCACCTTTAGCGCTGACGGCGTATCACCTGGGTGCCATTGCCCCTATCGTCATTTTTCAGACAGCAGAAACCACAAAGCCCCTGGTTTTCTTGGAAAACCAGGGGCTTTGTGTGTATCGAATTTGGCGGTGAAGGAGAGATTCGAACTCTCGATACAGTTTCCTGTATACACACTTTCCAGGCGTGCTCCTTAAGCCACTCGGACACTTCACCGTATCTCGGCAAACTGTTCAGTCTGTCGAGGCGCGCTAATGTAGTCGAAAGCTTTTCCGATGGCAAAGGTTTTTTCAGAATTTTCATGCGGTTAAGCTTGGTTGGGCATTTCAAACCCGTCTGGGCAGGGCAAACCGGCCAATCTTCGGGGCTGTATAGGCAAGGCTCTATAGATGAAGGCTTGGCTGGATGGGCGAGCCAGGCTGTTTACGGGGCTTGGGGCTGACCGGTGAGTCAGTCACGGTGCTTTACCTGGCCTGCGGCGGTGGGTAACGTCTGCGACACTTCTCTTACAAGGAATAGCGTCATGAGCGACTTGATTGCCTACCATCTCGAAGACGGTATCGCGACCCTGACCTTGAACAACGGCAAGGTCAATGCCATCTCGCCGGACGTGATTGCCGCGTTCAACGCTGCGCTGGACCAGGCGACGGCGGATCGGGCGGTGGTGATCATTACCGGGCAGCCGGGGATTCTGTCGGGTGGCTACGATCTGAAGGTGATGACCGCCGGCCCCAAGGAAGCGGTAAGCCTGGTTACGGCCGGCTCGACGCTGGCCCGTCGCCTGTTGTCGCACCCCTTCCCTGTCGTTGTCGCTTGCCCGGGGCATGCGGTGGCCAAGGGTGCGTTCCTGCTGTTGTCGGCGGATTACCGCATTGGTGTGGAAGGGCCGTTCAGCATCGGCCTGAACGAAGTGCAGATCGGCATGACCATGCACCACGCCGGTATCGAGCTGGCTCGTGATCGCCTGCGCAAGTCGGCGTTTCACCGTTCGGTGATCAATGCCGAGATGTTCAATCCCCAGAGCGCTGTGGATGCGGGTTTCCTCGACAAGGTGGTGTCGGCCGAGGAACTGCAAGGCGCGGCCCTGGAAGCAGCGCGCCAGTTGAAGAAAATCAACATGTCCGCCCACAAGAACACCAAGCTGAAAGTTCGCAAGGCCCTGCTGGAGACGCTGGACACTGCGATTTTGCTGGATCAGGAGCATATGGGCTGACGCTTGTAGGAGCTGTCGAGCGGAGCAAGGCTGCGATCTTTTGATCTTTCGCTCCGGACTCAATTGCTAAGGGAAAGATCGCAGCCTCGCTCCGCTCGTCAGCTTCTACGGGCCCACAGATGTCCCCCTCCCCTAGAGCAGGGCTTTTTCCTACGCGCATCGTTTAAAAGTCCGCAACCGCTCTAGGCCGCTTCCGTCACGCCATGTGGAAACATGCGCTTAAACATCGTCCATTTCCTACCTCTATAGGGGCAATTGCCGAAAACAGTGCACATCCGTACACTGCGCCACCTTTTGTCCCGATGGGGCCCGTAGATGCTGTTTGTATTGCGTATGTTGTTGATGGGCCTGCACTTTGTCCTGGCGGGTGTGCTCGGGGTGATTCTGGGCCTGTGCAGACCGTTCAATCCGGACAACAGCCGTTTATGCGCAAGGCTGTACGCATTGCCGGCCATGTGCATCTTGCGCCTGCGGGTCCGGACGCAGGTCGACACGCTAGTGGATAAACCCAACGGCTGCGTCATCATCGCCAACCATCAGTCCAATTATGACTTGTTCATGTTCGGCAACGTGGTGCCGCGCCGCACCGTGTGCATCGGCAAGAAGAGCCTGAAATGGGTGCCGCTGTTCGGGCAATTGTTCTGGCTGGCAGGCAATGTGTTGATCGACCGTGGCAACGCGATCAAGGCGCGACAGTCAATGCTGACCACCACCCATACGTTGCAGCACGAGGACACCTCGATCTGGGTTTTTCCGGAAGGCACGCGCAATCTGGGCGAGGACCTGCTGCCGTTCAAGAAAGGCGCATTCCAGATGGCAATTGCCGCCGGAGTCCCGATTATTCCGGTGTGCGTCAGCAGCTACATCAAGCACATGCACCTCAATCGCTGGCGCAGCGGTGAAATCCTCATACGCTCGTTGCCGGCGATTCCTACGGCCGGATTGAGCATGGATGACATGCCCCGGCTCATCGCCCAATGCCGTGAACAAATGCGTGAATGCATTGCAACAATGGACCGGCAGTTACAAGCCGCGTAATGGAAAACCCGCCCCTTGGCGGGTTTTCTTTTGCCGCCGAACTCCGCAGATTTTGCTGACTCTCAAGCTACAGGGCGCGCTAAGCTGGACGTTGCCTGCCACTGCCATTTTCCAATAAGAAGTGAACCACCATTATGGGTAGAGTCGTTGCTGCTGCGGTTTACAGCGCCGGTAAGAAAATCACCAACATCACCCTCGACGAAGGCAGCGCCTGGGCTGCCAAACCTGGTCATTTTGTGTGGATCGGTCTTGAAGAGCCCAGTGCCCTGGAGCTGACCAACCTGCAACGTCAATTCAACCTGCACGAATTGGCCATCGAAGACGCCATGGAGAAACACAGCCGGCCCAAGTTGGAAACCTTTGGCGATGCGCTGTTTATCGTCACGTATTCGCCAATACGCAAGGACGGCAAGCTGCAGTTCATCGAAACCCATATCTTTGCCGGCAAGGGCTACATCATCACCGCTCGCAACGGTCATTCAGCCTCCTACGCCCACGTCCGACAGCGCTGTGAGGCTCGACCTATCCTGCTGGAGCACGGCGAAGATTTCGTGCTCTACGCCATCCTCGATTTCGTGATCGAAAACTACCAGCCTGTGGGTGAAGCCATTCACGCCGAGATCGATGAGCTGGAGCGCAACGTGCTGTGCAGCGCCCTGAATGAGCGAGACATCCAGAACCTGCACAGCCTGCGCCGCGATGTATTGCGCCTGCGTCGTTACGCGGCGCCCATGGTGGAGATCAGCGAGGAACTGCAGCGGCTGGACTTCCCCTTTATCGACAAGAATATGGGGCCGTACTTCCGCGACGTACAGATCCACGTCACGCGGCAAATGGAAGACTTGGCCACCCTGGCGGACATCGCCAGCCAGACCATTGAAATCGGGGTGCTGCTGGAAGCCTCGCGCCAGAGCGTGGTGCAGCGCAAATTTGCAGCGTGGGCGGCGATTCTGGCATTCCCCACCGCGGTGGCCGGGATCTATGGGATGAACTTCGAGAACATGCCGGAGTTGACCTGGCACTACGGCTACTTTCTGGTGCTCGGATTCATCGGGGTGGGATGTACGGCTTTGTGGGCGAGTTTCAAGCGGTCGGGATGGTTGTAGGCCCGCTCCCCACCGCTCATCCTCTGTGGGAGCGAGCTTGCTCGCGATGACAGCGGCACCTCCGACATCAACGCCAGCTGATCCACCGCTATCGCGAGCAAGCTCGCTCTCACATTGGAGAGTGGTGATCTTTAGCCTTGGGTGGTTTCGGCCTGCGGCTTGTGTGCAACGAAACGCATCATCCACTCCGCCACCGTGGTGCCGTGGTGCTCGTGGGCCAGGCTCGCCATGCCCTGGCTGTAGATCTGTTCGCCGAGGTGTTGCTGACGAATCTCCAGCAAGGCCCGGGAATAATCGTGGATGAACTCCGGGTGGCCCTGGAAGCACAGCACCTGGTCGTTGATATGATAGGCGGCGAACGGGCAGAAATCGCTGGAGGCGATGACGGTCGCGCTTTCGGGCAGTTGGGTGACCTGGTCCTGATGGCTGATCAGCAAGGTCAGCTCTTCCATCACCGGGCTCATCCACGGCGCCTTGGCGGCGAGTTTGTAGCGATGGGTGCCGACACCCCAGCCTTGGGTGGCGCGTTCGGTCTTGCCGCCCAGCAACAACGCCAAGAGCTGATGGCCAAAGCACACACCGAGCAATTTATCGCCCCGCTGGTAGCGCTCCAGCAGGTAGGTCTTGAGGGTTTGAATCCAAGGGTCGGTGCCGAAGGAGTCAGCCTTGCTGCCAGTCACCAGGTAAGCGTCGAACTGCTCGTCATCGCTGGGGTAATGCCCCTCCATCACGTTGTACACGATGAATTCGGCCGCGATGGGCTGCTGTGAAAACAGGCGCTGGAACATCTGCCCGTAACCCTGATATTGGTCGACCAGTTCCGGACGCAGGATATCGGTTTCCAGAATGCAGATGCGTAGTGACATAAAAAATACCTGACACGATGATGGGAATATTGCACACCCCAGAGCCTGCCCTGAAACACGGTTCCAAGGCAAGCCCCTCCCCAGTCTGTCAGAACAGTTCGTGCCGGGCGGCTTTCTCCAGCAACAAGGCCGGCGGTGAGAAACGCTCACCGTATTGCTCGGCCAGATACTGGGCGCGACCGACAAAGTCCTGCAGGCCATACTGGTTGATGAACTGCAACGCACCGCCGGTCCAGGCCGCGAAACCAATGCCAAAGATCGAGCCGATGTTGGCATCGGCCGTCGACGTCAGCACCCCCTCCTCCACGCAGCGCACGGTCTCCAAGGCCTGGATGAACAGCAGGCGATCACGGATATCCTGGGGCGAAATCTGCCCATCGGCTTGCTCGAAGCGGCTCTTCAGTTGCGGCCACAGGTACTTCTGCCCGTTGGCCGGGTATTCATAAAAACCGGCGCCGGCAGCCTTGCCCGGCCGCTTGTATTCGTTGAGCAGCAAGTCAATCACGGCGAATGCCGGGTGCTCAATCGGCGTTTTCCCTTCTGCGTGCAGGTCCTTGGCAGTTTGCGCGCGGATATGGCTCATCAGGCTGAGGGAAACTTCGTCAGAGATCGCCAGAGGCCCGACCGGCATCCCGGCCTTGCGCGCTTCGGTCTCGATCATCGGCGCACTCACGCCCTCGCCGAGCATGGCGATGCCCTCATTGGTAAAGGTACCGAACACCCGCGACGTGAAGAAACCGCGACTGTCGTTGACCACAATCGGCGTCTTGTTGATCTGCAGGACAAAATCGAAACCCCGAGCCAAAGTCGCGTCACTGGTACGCGCCCCCTTGATGATCTCCACCAGCGGCATTTTTTCCACCGGGCTGAAGAAGTGCAGGCCGATGAACTTCGTCGGGTCCGGCACGGCCATGGCCAGGCCGGTGATGGGCAAGGTCGAGGTGTTGGAAGCGATCACCGCGTCGTCCCCCGCCACCGCCTGGGCCGCAGCCGACACGCTGGCTTTCAGGACGCGATCCTCAAACACCGCTTCGATGATCAGGTCGCAACCGGCCAGGTCAGCATCGCTGTCGGTGGCTTGAATCCGCGCCAGCGTGGCTTCGCGCTGCTCGGCCGTGAGCTGGCCGCGGGCGACCTTTTTATCCAGCAACGCCGCCGAGCGGGCCTTGCCCTTCTCGGCTGCCGTCAGGTCGACGTCCTTGAGGACCACGGCAATGCCGGCCACGGCGCTGACATAGGCGATTCCCGCCCCCATCATGCCCGCACCGAGCACGCCGACTTTTTTCGTCAGATAAGGCGCCACACCTTGTGGGCGAGAGCCACCGGCCTTGATCTCGTTGAGTTGGAACCAGAGGGTGCCGATCAGGTTCTTCGCCACTTGGCCGGTGGTCAGTTCGGTGAAGTAGCGGGTTTCGATCAGGTGCGCGGTGTCGAAATCCACCTGGGCCCCCTCCACCGCCGCGCAGAGGATTTTCTCCGGTGCCGGCAGGCAGCCCTGGGTCTTGTTGCGCAGGATCGAGGGAGCGATCGCCAACATCTGCCCGACTTTCGGGTCGGACGGCGTGCCGCCCGGGAGCCGATAGCCCTTTGCATCCCAGGGTTGCACGACGCTGGGGTTGGCCAGAATCCAGGCCCGGGACTTGGCCAGCAATTCCTCACGATCCTTGGCCAGCTCATCGATCAACCCGGCCTGCAGCGCTTGCTTTGCACTGACCTTCTTACCTTCGAGCAGATACGGCAGGGCCTTTTCCAAACCGAGCAGGCGCACCATCCGCACCACCCCACCGCCCCCCGGCAGCAGCCCGAGAGTGACCTCCGGCAAGCCGAGCTGCACCGATGGCTGCTCCAGCGCCACGCGATGATGACAAGCCAGGCAGATCTCCCAACCACCGCCGAGGGCCGCGCCATTGATGGCCGCCACCACGGGCTTGCCCAGGGTCTCCAAGGCTCGCAGTTGCGCTTTAAGCAGCAGGACCATGTCGTAGAACGCCTTGGCATCGGGCTTGCCGACCTTGACCAGTTCATTGAGATCACCACCGGCGAAGAACGTCTGCTTGGCCGAGGTGATGATCACACCGGCAATCGCGTCCTTTTCAGCCTTCAAACGGGTAACGCAAGCGGCCATGGCCTCGCGGTAGCGCGCATTCATGGTGTTGGCGCTCTGGCCCGGCATGTCCAGGGTCAGGACGACGATCCGGTCCTGGCCGGTTTCGTAACGGATGGCAGCGGTCATGAAAAATGTTCCTTGAAGTCGGGCTCAGAGGCGTTCGATGACGGTGGCAATGCCCATGCCGCCGCCGACACAGAGGGTCGCCAGGCCATAGCGCAGGCGACGCGCCTCCAACTCGTCGAGCAACGTGCCAAGGATTGCGCAGCCGGTAGCCCCCAAGGGATGCCCCAGGGCGATGGAACCACCGTTGACGTTGACCTTGGCGGGGTCGATGGCCATGTCCCGGATGAACTTGAGCACCACCGAGGCGAAGGCTTCGTTGACTTCGAACAGGTCGATGTCCTCCACCCGCAGCCCGGCCTTGGCCAGGGCCTTGCGGGTGGCCGGCGCCGGGCCGGTGAGCATGATGGTCGGGTCGGTACTGGTGACGGCCGTGGCGACGATCCGGGCCCGGGGTTGCAGGCCCATGGCGCGTCCCTTGGCTTCGGAACCGATCAACATCAGCGCCGCGCCGTCGACGATGCCGGAACTGTTGCCCGGCGTGTGCACATGATGGATGCGTTCGACATGGCTGTAGACCCGCAGCGCCGTGCCGTCGAAGCCCATCTGGCCCATGGCTTCGAAACTCGGCTTGAGCTTGCCCAGGCCTTCGAGCGTGGAGTCGGCGCGGATGAATTCGTCGTGGTCCAGCAACACGATGCCATTCTGGTCCCGCACGGCGACCAGGGATTTATCGAACGAACCGTCGGCCCGGGCGCGTGCCGCTTTTTGCTGGGAGTGCAGTGCGTAGCGGTCGACGTCCTCGCGGCTAAAGCCTTCCAGGGTGGCGATCAGGTCGGCGCCGATGCCCTGGGGAATGAAGTGACCCTGCAGGTTGGATTGCGGGTCCAGCGCCCATGCACCGCCATCGCTGCCCATGGGCACCCGGGACATGGATTCGACGCCGCCGGCCACCACCAGGTCTTCGAACCCGGAACGCACCTTCATCGCCGCCAGGTTCACCGCTTCCAGGCCCGAGGCGCAAAAACGATTGAGTTGCACCCCCGCCACGCTGATATCCCAATTGGCCACCAACGCAGCAGTCTTGGCGATATCGGCACCCTGCTCGCCCACGGGCGTCACGCAACCGAGCACGATGTCGTCGACCTGGCTGGTGTCCAAATCCATGCGCTGGCGCAAGGCACTGAGCAGGCCCCCCATCAGGTTCACCGGCTTGACGCTGTGCAGGGCGCCATCAGCCTTGCCCTTGCCACGAGGCGTGCGTAATGCGTCGAAAATCAAAGCTTGGGTCATGACATCCTCGAAACCACGGGGTAATGCGACGCCTCCAACCATAAGCCCAGCGGCGCCGGATTCAATGACCACAGCGCTCAATGGCGTTGACGGCCACGCTCAGACGAACGGTAGCGAGCTATCGGGTTAACCGATTCAGGAGGGCAAGCTGTCTAGCAAAAGGGCCGGCAGGAAGGTGGCAATAGGCCTCATGCCGTTTTAATAGCGATAAATACCCAGTTGATACGAATTGGATCTAAGCCAAGGCGGCCGCGGCCCCTAATGTAATCCTTGTACAAGTTAGTCGTCGGGTTTTGCCGAGGCGCTTGTCGGAACAGGAAGTGCAACGCCAGCCATCATGGATATGCAGGCTGGTTTTCAGGACATAACAAAAAAGGCGGATCAGCCATGTTCAAACATTCGAAAGTTCGTCAAGCCGGACTCATTCTCTTTGCCACGACGCTGCTGTTGATTTTGCCGAATATCACCAAGGTGATTGGCTGAATCCTGCGCGGGGGCACCTGCTTCATCCAATACGTTGTGTCGCCAAAAAATGTGATGGGTCACTGTTCGAGCAGCGATGGCTGTGCCAACCTTTGCGGCCACCCCTCGACATGGAAAGCGATCGACTTGAAAGCTCTCATTGTGTTCGGGGCGTTGCTGCTCAGCACGCCCCTTTATGCCGCGCAACTGGTGCTGGAGTTGGGCGCGAGCACGCGCACCTGGCAAACCGAAGAACTGCTCAAGCATCCGGACGCTCAAACGGTCGAGATTGCTGAGGATGTTTCCTACAAGAAACCCATGAGTTATCGAGCCGTGCCGCTGACCTCCCTGTTGACGGGCATCCAGCCGGACGACCACCTGCAGGCCGTTGCACTGGACGGCTTCGCTGCCGAGATGCCCGCGGCGCCATTACTCAACAAGAGCGGGGCCCGGGCCTGGCTGGCGATCGAGGACCCGGCCAAGCCGTGGCCGTCGCTGGGGGAAGGCAAGTCCAGTGCCGGGCCTTTCTATCTGGTCTGGACCGACCCGCAGGCAGGCCGCATCAGCCCGGAACAATGGCCCTATGCGGTGGCGAGCATCAAGCGCCTGTCGGCGGTGGCTGAACGCTTCCCGGCCCTGCTACCAGCGCCCAACCTGGCCAAGGACGACCCGATCAATAAAGGTTTCGCGCTGTTCCAGAAGAACTGCCTGGCGTGTCATCGGCTCAATGGCGCTGGCGATGCACAGTTCGGCCCTGACCTGAACATTCCTTTCAATCCCACCGAATACTTCTCCGGGGATTTCCTCAAGCGCTACATTCGCGACCCGCAAGGCCTGCGACGCTGGCCCCAGGGCAAGATGCCCGGGTTCTCGGCGGCGGTGTTGCCGGATTCGGAGCTGGATTTGCTGGTGGGTTACTTGAAGCATATGGCGGGGCGCAAGCAGCCGCTGACTCCATGAGATCGCTTTTGTGGCGAGGGAGCTTGCTCCCGCCGGGCTGCACAGCAGCCCCTTGACGAGCTTGCGAGCGCTTCGCACTCGAGCGGGAGCAAGCTCCCTCACCACAAAAGCTTGTTCGCCAGGCGGTTACTGGAGTTGCACAGTGATCACTGGGGTGCCGGCGGTCTCGATCATCCTGGCATGCATCTGCTCGCCACCACCGCCACGACGCATGCCTCGCACCGGGCAGGCGTCCAGGTAATCCAGGCCCACGGCCAGTTTCAGGTGGCGCTCCGGGCGGGCCAGTTGGTTGGTCACATCGAAGCTGTACCAGGCGTCGTCCAGCCAGGCCTCTGCCCAGGCATGGCTCGCCAGGTGCTCGCTCTCTCCGCTGAACAGATAACCCGACACATACCGTGCTGGCACGCCCAGGCTACGAGCACAGGCCAGAAAGGCGTGGGTATGGTCCTGGCACACCCCGCTACGACCAGCGAACGCCTGGGCTGCACTGGTCTCGACTGCCGTGGTGCCAGGGGTGTAGATCATGTGCTGGTTCAACCCATGCATCAGGTCGATCAACGCGGTGCGGTCGCGACGCTGCTGGCATTGCTGCGCGGCGAAGGCTCGAAGGGCCTCGTCCGCCTCGGTCAGCCGGGTGAAGCGCAGGAATGGCAGCGCCGACTGGCTCTCGTGTTCGGCTTCGCGCAACGGATCGATATCCACCTGTCCACGGGCGCCGATGATGACCGTTTCGTGGGGCTCATCCAGGGTCAGCACGTGCAGGATGTTGCCAAACGGATCCAGTTGCGCCCGCACCGGCCGAGGCAAATCAAGCTGCCAGCTCAGCACATGCTGGCGTTCGCTGTCGTGGGGCGTCAGGCGCAGGTACTGGATGCTGGCGCGAACCTGATCTTCATAGTGGTAGGCCGTTTCGTGGCTGATCGAGAGTCTCATATGACCTCCAGGTAGGAACTGTGAATGGTGTTGCCCAGTTCACGGACCAGTGGGATGAATTCGGTGAGCCAGGCATGCAGGCCCCCGTCGAGGATTTCGTTGATGCCGGTGTAGCGCAGGCGTGCGTCCATTTCCGCCGCCAGCCGTTGCGCCTGCCGACCGTTGGTGCCCGGCAGGCTTGCGAGGATCTGGTCAATTTCTTCGGTACAGGCACGCAGCGAGCGCGGCACGTCGGCGCGCAACAGCAGCAACTCAGCCACATGGCGAGCACCCGGGGCCTCACGGTAGATCTCGGTGTAGGCCTCGAAGGACGACAAGGCCCGCAACAAGGCGCTCCATTGGTAGTAGGCGTGGGCCGTGCCGTCGCTGACTGCGTCGGCCTGGTCGCCGGCCATTTCGTAGCGGGCATCGAGCAAGCGCAGGGTGTTGTCGGCCCTTTCGATAAAGGTCCCCAGGCGAATGAACCGGAACGCGTCGTTACGCATGATGGTGCCGTAGGTCGCGCCACGAAACAGGTGCGAGCGCTCCTTGATCCACTCGCAGAAACGGCTCATGCCGTAGCGATTCAAGCCTTGCTCGCCGATACCGCGAATTTCCAGCCAGGTGGCGTTGATGTTTTCCCACATGTCGGCGGTGATTCGGCCACGTACCGCATGGGCACTGGCTCGCGCGGAACCGAGACAGCTGTAGATGCTGGCCGGGTTGGCCGCTTCCAGGGCAAAGAAATGCAGCAGGCGCTCGGCGTGCAGATCGCCGTGTCGCTCCCGGTAATCGTCCAGCGTGCCAGTGATCAGCAATGGCATGGCCAGTTCGTGCAGGCCGTCGCCACGCCCATCCTGGGGCATCAGTGACAACGAATAACTGACGTCGAGCATCCGCGCGAGGTTTTCCGCCCGCTCCAGGTAGCGCGACATCCAGTACAGGTCCGAGGCGGTTCTACTCAGCATGGCAGTTCCTCAATCCTCGACCACCCAAGTGTCCTTGGTACCGCCGCCCTGGGATGAGTTCACCACCAGGGAGCCTTCGCGCAGCGCCACCCGTGTCAGCCCGCCAGGGACCACGCGGGTCTCGCGACCGGCCAGCACAAACGGGCGCAAGTCGATGTGGCGCGGGGCGATGCCGTTTTCGACAAAGGTCGGGCACGTCGAGAGCGACAGCGTCGGCTGGGCGATGTAGGCGTGCGGCTTGGCCTTGATCCGCTCGCGAAAGGCATCGATTTGCGCCGTCGTCGCGGCCGGCCCCACCAGCATTCCATACCCGCCGGAGCCCTGGGTTTCCTTGACCACCAGGTCGGGAAGATTCGCCAGCACATGGGAGAGCTCTGCAGGATTACGGCACTGCCAGGTGGGAACGTTCTTCAGGATCGGCTCTTCGTCCAGGTAAAAACGGATCATGTCGGTGACGAACGGGTACACCGACTTGTCGTCCGCCACCCCCGTGCCGATGGCATTGGCCAGCACCACGTTGCCGGAGCGGTAGGAGGACAACAACCCCGGTACGCCGAGCATCGAATCCGGATTGAAGGCCAGTGGATCGAGGAACGCGTCGTCGAGTCGACGGTAGATCACATCCACCGCCTTCGGCCCGTCGGTGGTGCGCATGAACACTTTGTCATCTCGTACGAACAGGTCAGCGCCTTCCACCAACTCCACGCCCATCTCCCGGGCCAGGAAGGCGTGCTCGAAGAATGCACTGTTGAAACGCCCTGGCGTCAGTACCACGACGCTGGGGTCGTCCAGCGGACTGGAGCTTTTCAGAGTGTCGAGCAGCAGGTTCGGATAATGATCGATGGGGGCGATGCGCTGGGCGGCGAACAGCTCGGGAAACAGGCGCATCATCATCTTGCGGTCTTCGAGCATGTAGCTGACGCCGCTGGGCGTACGCAGATTGTCTTCAAGCACGTAATAGGTGCCGTCACCGTCGCGTACCAGGTCGACACCGCAAATGTGTGCGTAGATGTCACGGTGCAGATCGAGCCCTTGCATCGCCAGTTGGTATTGCTCGTTGGCCAGCACCTGTTCGGCGGGGATGATGCCGGCCCGGATGATCCGTTGTTCGTGGTAGAGGTCGGCCAGGAACATGTTCAGTGCCTTGACCCGTTGGATGCAGCCACGTTCGACCACCCGCCATTCGCTGGCCGGGATGCTGCGCGGGATCGTGTCGAACGGGATCAGGCGCTCGGTCCCCTGCTCGTCCCCATAGAGCGTGAACGTAATGCCGGCACGGTGAAACAACAGGTCGGCTTCGCGCCTGCGCTGCGCCAGAAGCTCGTCAGGCGTGTCGGCCAGCCAGCGGGCAAACGCCTGGTAGTGCGGGCGGACCTGGCCGTCGGCGTCGTACATTTCATCAAAACCGCTGCGGATCATGCCGTGCTCCTTGTCACCCTGGCAGCAAGGCTTCGCAAGCCCCGTGCCATCGGCATAAACGCTTTATGATCAACGGGTTGGAATCTCCATTGAGAGGCCGCGCACTTTTATAGTGCGGCAAATGCCCCCAACCCGCTGCCCCCGCTTCATTGCGACGCAGGGGCGTCGCTTTCCTGAGCATAGTCATGGAAAAACGAAGCGGCCTGGTCTGGATACAGTTAGGTACAAAACCTGGGGAAGTGATTGTGGTGTGTCAGCGGGTAAGATGTTGATCGTGCAGCCGCCATCGCGAGCAAGCTCGGCTCCCACAGGGACCCTCGGTTAGCTCACAGACATGAAAACGGCCGACACAAAGGTCAGCCGTTGCTGTGGTTGCGGTGAGTGACTGTCAGGCCTGCAGGCGCCGGATCTCTTGCTTGACGCCCCAACCCTCGATAACACCCCCCAAGGGTTCGACAACTGCCTCGAAGTCTTGCTCGAAGTCGCCAATATCATCGTAAGTGGCGTACATCACCCGGCTCAGTTCCAATGACCAAGCCCCGTCGTCCCGTGCACTGATCTGCGCGTTCAACGATTCGCCCCGAAAATGACCTGCCGCCCTGCGCGCCCGCTCCTCGTCCGGGAAAATGGCGTAGAACTCAATGGGATGGAATCGGGAAAAATCGAAACCGCCTTCTTTCATGCGGCGCAATACGCTGGTGCTGATGTCTTCTTGATAGGCTGTGCTCATGAAACGTCCTCCTAAAACCGATGGATAGACTTTCCGTCTTCCCGTGCGTGAAGCCTTCAGGCTGCAAGCGATACGGCATCAAATGGCCGTCGGGACACAAGCATGTAGCTGACAAGACCGGACCTTGGCGATCCTTTCGCTGATCTCAATTGCAGAGTAGCCGCAAGTGGTGGCCACTGCCAAGCGAGACCAGCCACCGTTTCATGAAATCGCTGTAATGCTGAGAATTTCGATACTGTTTTGGGACTTGAGGTTCTTGACTGTCGGGTCTTCGGTGCGGTCAACCAAGTCGTTGAGGTCCAATTGGCTGAGCACGGGTAGCAACCTTTCGCGGATCAGTTGGGCGGCCTGCTCCATGGTGGGTTTGTGGTCATAGTCGAACTGCTCGACGGTGGTTTCACCGTGATCGTCAATGAAAGTGATTTCCCACTTTTGCATCAGTGTCTCCTTGATCAATTCAGGGCAGGGCTTACCTTCATCTCGACATTGAGGGGCGGACAATCGTTCCGCTGGGTGCTTGGACGGCACACATGAAAAGACCGCCTCGGGGGCGGTCTCTCTTGTGCAGCCTTGGCCGATCACTTTTCGGCGCGTTCCTTCAGGGCCTTGAGCGTGTTGAACGGCGCATCCACCACGAACTTGTTCGCCAGCCAGGACGGCACGTCACCACCCGGTTCGGTGTGGACCTGATAAACGACCTCAATCTGGTCCGCACCCTTTGGCGTGAATTTCCAGAAGCCGTCGACCTGGGCCACCCGTACGAAACCTTGCTCCTCAGGCTGGTATGTCGGCACGCCCTTGAGCTTGCGGGTCAGGCTGCCGTCGGCCCCCTCCTCGGTGGTAACTTCCAGCACCGAGTCCCGGGGCGTCACCGGCCAGGGCGTATTGAACTGGGTATAAGTCCAGCTCTTGTCGCCTTCGTGCTTGAGCAGTTTCTGGCTCTTGCACTCATGAATCCAGGCGCAGGCACCGGGAACGTCTTCCTGCAGGGCCCGCAGCTTGGCCATGGTGGTTTTCATCACCGTCACGCCGCGATAGGCCTTGTACTTGGAGCCCGCCACTTCACTGAGGGAAACCTTGATACCCTCCTTCTCCTTGGCAACCTGCCAGTCCTCTGCCTGGGCGGTGGCCGTCGCCAGCAACACGGTCAACCCACACAACACAGCCATACGATGCAGCGAACCCATAGTTTTTTCCTTATTGTCCAAGTTCGTTCATTTCGGATCTGTTCATTGACCCATTACGCTGCCGTGACTTGCTCCCACCAACCGATCAAGCGGATGGCCTCTTCACGGCTGCCGCCGCACACCTCGATGTCGGCTTCGAACGCCGAGCACACCGCCGGACGCTCCGGCTGGCCGAAGATCCGGCACAGGTTATCGACCGACAGTTGCACACAACGTTCTCCCGCCGGTTTGCCTTGGGGCATGCCAGGGATAGGTGAGCTGATGGAAGGGGCGATGCAACAGGCGCCACAGCCTTCACGGCACTTCATGACGACAACATCCTCGCGGCGGGTAATGATGAGTAACAGAAGACAGAGTAACGGCTAAAACACTCGTTTTAAATTACCGTCTGCGTGTTTTTTTGCCGTTGGCCAAATGACCGAATGGTCAGCGACGAGCTGCATGCCCTATGGAAGGCTTACTGCTTGAATTCAAAATCCAGCGCTGCGCCTTCCACCTCGTTGCGCTCCTGATTGCGCAGCGGCAGTTGCATTTCATTGCTCAACAACCGGCCATTGAGCTGGAACGGTCCGGGTTTCTCTCCGAACATTGACGGCAAGAGCGGTTCGCGCTTGGGCGGCGCTACCTTACCTGGTGGCTGCAGTTGCTCGACCATGTCGTGGGGCAGGCTGAGGTCCAGCTTGGCCGGCGGCAATGGAGTCTTGGCGACCTCGTGGGCTGATTTGCTTTTGGAAGCAATGGGCGCACGCTTTTTTTTCTTCGCCGCAACCGCCTTTTTAGCGGACGGCTTCTTGGCCACTGCGGTTTTTTTCGGCGCATTCTTCGTGGCACTGACGGCCGGTTTTTCCTGCGCCGGAGCCGCCACGACGACGCCTCCCATTTGGAAGACACTGAACAGGCCGATCAAAACCCAGGCAACAGGAACATTGGCTCTCATAGACACAACGGCACTGACGGCAGAAAAGCCCATGCTCGCCTGATAATGAGGCGCTGACAAGCACATCAAGCTAAGCCGCTGATTCCTATAGAAACCCGTTGGCCGTTTCTTGGCACAATTGAGTCGCCAACAACCCCAGCGTCATCAAGGCCCGCTCTGCCTCACGGTTCCAGGGGGTACCGCAGTTCAAGCGAATGCAGTGGTTGAACTGCTCGGTGTTACTGAAAATCAGCCCTGGCGCGATACTGATGCCTTGTTGCAACGCCCGCACATGCAACTCCTGGGTATTGACCCGTCCCGGCAGGCTGACCCACAGGATGAAACCGCCGTTGGGACGGCTCATTTGCGTGCCTTCGGGGAAGTGCTGTTGCACCGCCAGCTGAAAGGCGCTGAGGTTCTTGCGATACTCCTGGCGGATATAGCGCAGGTGCCGGTCATAGCCACCGTTTTCCAGGTACGCGGCAATGCCCATCTGCGTAACGCTGCACGCCGAGTGAGTGCTGAAGGTCTGGAGCCGCTGGATTTCCTGCTGGAATTTCCCCGCGATCATCCAACCGATGCGCACACCCGGCGACAACGTCTTGGAAAAACTCGAACAGTAGATGACCCGGTCCAGCCGATCGTAGGCCTTGAGGGCCTTGGTGCGCCCCTGCTCGAACATCAGCTCGCCATAGATATCGTCTTCGACGACCTGGATGTCGAAGTCCGACGCCAGGCGCAGCAGTTGCTTTTGCCGCTCCTCGGGCATGGTGCCGCCGAGGGGATTGCTCAGGCGCGTGGTCAGTACCAGCGCCTTGATCGACCACTGGTTGGCCGCCAACTGCAAGGCCTCCAGGCTCATGCCGGTGACCGGATCGCTGGGGATCTCGATGACCTTGAGGCCCAGCAGATCCGCCAGTTGCAGCAAGCCGTAATAGGTCGGCGACTCGGCGGCGATCAGGTCCCCCGGCCGCGTCAGCACCCGCAAGGACATCTGCAGCGCATCGACGCAACCGTGGGTGATCACCACCTCGGAAGGGTCCACCACGACACCGGCATCGCGCATGCGGATCGCCACTTGGCGCCGCAAAGGCTCGAAGCCCGGGCTGAACATGTAGCTGAACGCCCGTGGGCTGTGGAAACGCGTGACCTTGGCCAACTGCTGATGCAGGGCCCGGACAGGCAGGTAGTCGACACTCGGCACCGCCGCGCCCAGGGGAAACACGCCTTCGCGGCGCGACTCGACCAAGACCTGCTGGATGATGCTGCTGCGCGTCACCAACCCCGGGCGCTCTACCCGGGCAATGTCCGGCGTCGGTGCGGTCAGGGCCGGTGTCTGGTGCACGTAGTAGCCCGATTGCGGCCGTGCGCGAATCAGCCCCTGGTCTTCAAGGTTCGCGTAGGCCTGCAACACCGTGGCGTGGCTGACGTTGAGCTGCGAGCTCATCTTGCGCACCGAAGGCACGCGTTCACCGGGCTGATACACACCGCGCCGGATGTCTTCAGCCAGCTGTTGCGCAATACGTTGATAGAGCAGGAGGTTGGTCATGACGCAGCACTCGATTTCACGGGCATTTTATTCTTGTCGGAAACGATACCGGAACAGTTTAGAAGTGTACTGGGACAGTTGCCAGATTACTCGACAGTACAGTGGAGTGACAGCTCTAACTGTACTCATCCTGCATCGATTGCAGGGCTAAAAAAACCCGGCGCCTGCTACAGGGGCCGGGTTTTCCAGTGACGCAACCCTTAGCGGGCGGCGCCGAGCTGGCCTTTTTCGTCGGAGAACACAATTTCAACGCGACGGTTCTGGGCCCGGCCCCGCTCGGAAGCGTTGACGTCCACCGGGTACTCATCACCGTAGCCTTCGACCTGGATGCGCTTTTCATCAATCCCCAGGTCCACCAGCACATCCGCGACCGCTTGCGCGCGGTCGCGAGACAGCTTGAGGTTTTCCTGCTTGCCGCCCGTGCTGTCGGTGTATCCCTCGATACGCACCACGCGCTTGGGATTGAGCTGCAAGAACTGCACAATCTTGAGCACCACCCGGTTGGCCGAATTTTTCAGTTCCGCTTCGCCAGTGTCGAACAGCACGTCGCCCAGGGTCATCACCAGGCCGCGATCGGTCTGGGTGGTCGCCATCGCCATGATCTGTTCTTCGAGCCACTTGCCCTGCTGCTGCACACTCAGCAACTTGGATTCGCGCAGGGCCAGCTGCAGGCGCTGGCGCTCCAGTTCGAGCTTCGCCGCGCGTTCTTCGTTGAGCACCTGATTGCTGTGCTCCCGGGCGATCGCACTGTAGCGCTGGCTCAGGTAAGCGTAATGCTGCACATCCTCGCCGCTGCCCCAATAGCTGGACAAGCGATCGGCACGGGCCAGGGATTCACCGGCGCGGATCACGTCCCGGGGCGCGGCACGCAATACGTTGGCGTCTTCCTTGACCTTCTGGAAATCGGTGCTGGCCTGCTCGATCGCCGCTTCGCTGCGTTGGCCGGCACAGCCATACAAGCTGGCCAGGCCGGCGAGGACCAGACCGCCCAATACGTGGGAGTGCTTCATTGGGCATCCTCCCTCAGCTGTTTGCGCAAGCGCTTGATGCGGGTGTCGAGCACGTTCAGTTGCTCCTGGCTCTTGAGGGTCAGCACCTTCGCTTCGGCCAGGCGGGCGTCGAGTTCAGCCTGTTCGGCCCGCATGCGCGCCTTCTTGTAGGATTCGTCGGCCATGTTGGATTTGGCGCGAGCGAATTTTTCTTCAGCCAGTTTCAATTCGGGCACTTCGTCGGCGGTGGCGCCAACGGCCCGGGCCTGTTCCAGTGCCTGTTCGGTCAGGCGGATCTGTTCATTCGGCGCCGGATCGGCTGCGCAGCCCGCCAGAGCCAGAACGGCCAGGGCAGCGAAAAGAGGTCGAATAGTCACTAATGTTCCCTACTGTTTTGGGGCACTGACAGGCGGCTGCAACTGTGTTTTCCAGCGCTCGAGATTGCGCTGCAACACAGCCTCCGTCAGACCGGACGCGGCCAATTCTGTCATCTTTTGCGCCAGCTGTCCGCGTAACCATGGGTCATTGCAGGCGGAGTTATGGGAAACCGCGAGGAACAGCCCGGGTTTGTCCACCGGTTGCGGTGCGGCTTGCAGATCGTTGGCCATGCCCAGGGTCTGCGCCATCGCCAGGCCCGAATAGCGACCCGCCAGGACATATTCCACCTCTCCCAGCAGCAATTTCTGAAAGGCCTGGGTCAGGTTGGGTGTGCGCACCAAGGCCAATTTCTGCTCGGCAAAAACGCCAAATCCCTGGGTCATACGCGCCTTTTCCGACAGGGCCCCGGGATGTCCTTGGAGGTCTTCGGGCTGGTTGATGACCAGTGTCGAATCCTTGCGGGTCCAGACCAGATAATCGTTTTCCAGCAATGGCGGGTGGACGTAGTCCAACGCTTCAAGCCCCGTGCTGGTCAGTGGCGCATCGGTGAGCAGGTCCATGCGCCCACTGCGCACTTCATCCAGTGCCTGGGCGCGCTTGCCCGCGTAAAGCAGCTCGATCTTGATCCCCAGTTCGCCTGCCACTTGCGCCAGCAGGTCTGCGCCAGCGCCGATCAGGTGTTTGGGGTCCTGAGGGTCTTGCCAGAGGTAAGGCGGTGCGTCCGGGCTGCCGGTGGCGATCAGGCGTTCACATTTGCCGGCGGCGACAGACAGGCCCGGCATGATCGCCAACGCCCACAGCAACGACCAGCCGGTCAAACGACGCAGATCCATGGCGATACGCTCCCCTTGCAGCGAAAACAATCAGTGCGAAAAATAAAAAGCCCGGCCAAAGGGCCGGGCTCTTTATAAGTGAAGACGCCGGATTAGACCAGCTTCTCCAGCTCAGGGATGGCTTCGAACAAGTCCGCCACCAGGCCATAGTCAGCCACCTGGAAGATCGGCGCTTCTTCGTCCTTGTTGATCGCAACGATCACCTTGGAGTCTTTCATGCCGGCCAGGTGCTGGATCGCGCCGGAGATACCGACGGCGATGTACAGCTGGGGGGCAACGATCTTGCCGGTCTGGCCGACCTGCATGTCGTTGGGTACGAAACCGGCGTCGACCGCGGCGCGGGAAGCACCGACGGCAGCACCCAGTTTGTCGGCAAGGGCGTACAGGTGCTTGAAGTTGTCGCCGTTCTGCATGCCACGGCCGCCGGAAACGACGATCTTGGCAGCGGTCAGTTCAGGACGATCGGACTTGGCCAGCTCCTCACCAACGAAGCTGGAGATCCCAGCGTCGTGGGCAGCAGCAACAGCTTCGATGGCAGCCGAGCCACCTTCGGCGGCAACCGGGTCGAAACCGGTGGCGCGGACAGTGATGACCTTGACCGATGCGTTCGATTGCACGGTGGCAATGGCGTTACCGGCGTAGATCGGACGCTTGAAGGTGTCGGCGCTTTCTACCGAGATGATCTCGGAGATCTGATCGACGTCCAGCGCAGCGGCAACACGCGGCAGGATGTTTTTGCCGTTGGAAGTGGCGGCTGCCAGGATGTGGCTGTAGCCCTTGCCCAACTCGGCTACCAGCGGCGCGATGTTCTCCGGCAACTGGTGTGCGTAGGCGGCGTTGTCGGCCGACAGCACTTTTGCCACGCCAGCGATTTTCGCAGCGGCTTCGGCAACGGCGCTTGCGCCCTGCCCGGCCACCAGGACGTGCACATCGCCACCGATTTTGGCGGCAGCAGCAACGGTGTTCAGCGTGGCCGGAGCCAGCACCTTGTTATCGTGTTCGGCGATTACCAAGATAGTCATGTTTAGATTACCTTCGCTTCGTTTTTCAGTTTCTCGACCAGTTCAGCCACCGACTTGACCTTGATGCCCGCGCTGCGTGCAGCCGGCGCTTCGACTTTGAGGGTCTTGTTGGTGGAGGCGGTGGAAACGCCCAAAGCGTCAGGCGTCAGCACTTCAAGCGGCTTCTTCTTGGCTTTCATGATGTTTGGCAACGACGCATAACGCGGCTCGTTCAAACGCAGGTCGGTGGTAACGATGGCCGGCAGTTTCAGGGAAACCGTCTGCGCGCCGCCGTCGATCTCGCGAGTCACGGCAACGCTGTCGCCGGACACTTCGACTTTGGACGCGAAGGTGCCCTGACCGTAGCCGCTCAATGCCGCGAGCATCTGGCCGGTCTGGTTGTTGTCGCTGTCGATGGCTTGCTTGCCGAGGATCACCAGCGATGGCTGTTCCTTGTCGACAACGGCCTTGAGCAGCTTGGCCACGGCCAGGGAAGTCAGGTCTTCGGCGGATTCGACGAGGATGGCGCGATCGGCACCCAGTGCCAGCGCGGTGCGCAGTTGTTCCTGGGCGGTGGTCGGGCCGATGGAGACGACGACGATTTCCGTTGCCACGCCTTTCTCTTTCAGGCGTACGGCTTCTTCCACGGCGATTTCGCAGAAGGGGTTCATCGACATCTTGACGTTGGCGAGGTCGACGCCGGAGTTGTCCGCCTTGACGCGAACCTTGACGTTATAGTCGACCACTCGTTTGACAGCTACAAGAACCTTCATGGATTCCTCGTTACTCTCCGGTGAAAAAAAGTCGCCTAGGCGAACCTGGCGGTTGATGCTCATGGGCGCAAGGGCACCTCTAAAAACGCCGGCATGAACCACACATGACCCTGCTCACGGGAGTGAAGACCATTCGTCAGTGATGACCGATGAGTCATTCATTATCGCGGCGTGTAAACTGCGCCTCGGAACCGCGCAATACGTCACTTTGTGCTGCCTTCGCCCTGTCTTTAGAGGTGCTCTTGAAACCAACAGTCAGCCTACGGCGAGCGCAAAACCGCCCGTATCTTGACCGGAACACCTATTCCGGTCAATACGGCAAAATGGTCAGTCATAAGCCGTACGTCAGTGATTTATCTGGGCTGCGGCAATTTCAAACAAACGTTTGTATTGGACCCTGAGAGTGGTGTAGATATAATGCGCCGCTTAAGAGAGACCCGCGGTTCATCCATTGTCGCTTTCGTCGCTTTTCGCGAAGGAAACAACGGATGCAACGCCAAACCTCCAATTAGAAAAACTGTGAGCCTTGAGTAGGAGATAGCCTGTGGAACGCGAATACATGGAATTCGACGTGGTCATCGTCGGTGCCGGCCCCGCTGGCCTGTCTGCCGCTTGCCGACTGAAACAGAAGGCCGCCGAAGCCGGTAAGGAAATCAGCGTCTGCGTGGTCGAAAAAGGTTCCGAAGTCGGTGCGCACATCCTCTCCGGCGCGGTGTTCGAGCCCCGCGCCCTGAACGAACTGTTCCCGGACTGGAAAGAACTCGGCGCGCCGTTGAACACGCCCGTCGTTCGCGATGACATTTATGTCCTGAGAAACGCCGAGGCTGCGAGCAAAATCCCTGACTTCTTCGTGCCCAAGACCATGCACAACGAAGGCAACTATATTATTTCCCTGGGCAACCTGTGCCGCTGGCTGGCCCAGCAGGCCGAGAACCTGGGTGTGGAAATCTACCCGGGCTTCGCCGCCCAGGAAGCGCTGTTCGACGAGAACGGCGTGGTGCGCGGGATCATCACCGGCGACCTGGGTGTCGACCGTGAAGGTCACCCGAAGGAAGGCCTCTACACCCCTGGCATGGAACTGCGCGGCAAATACACGCTGTTCGCCGAAGGCTGCCGTGGTCACATCGGCAAGCAGTTGATCAAGCGTTTCAACCTGGACAGCGAAGCCGATGCCCAGCACTACGGCATCGGCCTGAAGGAAATCTGGGAAATCGACCCGGCCAAGCATCAACCCGGCCTGGTGGTGCACACCGCTGGTTGGCCGCTGGACATCATGGGCACCGAGAACACCGGCGGTTCCTTCCTCTATCACCTGGAAAACAACCAGGTGGTGGTCGGCCTGATTATCGACCTGTCCTACAGCAACACCTTCCTGTCGCCGTTCGACGAGTTCCAGCGCCTCAAGCATCACCCGGTGCTCAAGCAGTACCTGGAAGGCGGCAAGCGCGTCAGCTACGGCGCCCGTGCCATCTGCAAGGGCGGTCTGAACTCGTTGCCGAAAATGGTCTTCAAGGGCGGTGCGCTGATCGGTTGCGACCTCGGCACCCTGAACTTCGCCAAGATCAAGGGCAGCCACACCGCCATGAAATCCGGCATGCTCGCCGCCGAGGCCGTGGCCGATCGCTTGTTCGCCGAGTCCGAAGGCGGTGATGAACTGACCGCCTACGTCGACAATTTCAAGAGCAGTTGGCTGTACGAAGAACTGTTCGCCAGTCGCAACTTCGGTGCCGCGATCCACAAGTACGGCGCGATCGTCGGCGGTGGTTTCAACTGGCTCGACCAGAACATCTTCGGCGGCAAAATACCGTTCACCCTGCACGACAACAAGCCGGACTATGCCTGCCTCAAGCTGGCGGCCGATTGCAAGAAGATCGACTACCCGAAACCGGACGGCAAGATCAGCTTCGACAAACTCAGCTCGGTGTTCATCTCCGGTACCAACCATGAAGAAGAACAGCCCTGCCACCTGAAGCTGACCGACCCGAGCATCCCGATCGGCAAGAACCTGCCGCTGTACGACGAACCGGCCCAGCGCTACTGCCCGGCTGGCGTGTACGAAGTGGTGACCAAGGAAGACGGCGAGAAACGCTTCCAGATCAACGCCCAGAACTGTGTGCACTGCAAGACCTGTGACATCAAGGACCCTGCGCAGAACATCACCTGGGTATCCCCGGAAGGCGCTGGCGGGCCGACTTACCCGAACATGTAAGCCGACACGCTGAACATCGAGGCTCCCGCAATGGGGGCCTTTTTGTTGCCTGCCATCCAAGGAGCACCGCAACCCAATGTGGGAGCGAGCTTGCTCGCGATGGCGATTTCTCATTCAACACAGATATCGACTGATACACCGCTATCGCGAGTAAGCTCGCTCCCACAGGGGAACATCGCAGGATCAGGCGGCGCGCTCTTCCCCGGGGTTGCGTTCGAAGTAGCGCTTGTACTCCCGACTGAACTGCGACGGGCTCTGATACCCCACCTGATGTGCCACCTGGGCCACACCCATACCGTCGATGAGCAGCAGCCGCTGCGCCTTGAGCAAACGCAAGCGCTTGAGGTACTGCACCGGCGACAACAACGTGCTGCGCTTGAAATGCTCATGAAAGGTCGATGCGCTCATGTTCGCGCAACTGGCCAGTGTCTCGACGTTCAGCGGCTCGGTGAAATGCGCATGCAGATGGCTCAGCGCCGCGGCAATCCGAGCGAATTGCCCATGCTGCTCCACCAACGCTCGCAATACGTCGGCCTGAGGCCCGCGCAAGGCGACGAACAGCAATTCTCGCAGTCGTGCCTGGCCCATGACCTGGCATTCCAAGGGGTCGTGCAAGCAGTGCAACAATCGCTCGACACACCCTCGCATAGCACCATCGAGCGCGGCGCTGGTCATGGATTCAGGCGTCTGCGCCGCCAGGCTTCGCCCCGGCGTCAACCCCATGGCCAGCACCAGTTCCCCCAGCATCGCCCGATCGATCGCCACGGAAATCCCGAGCAACGGAGCATCGGGCATGGCATAGGTTTCGCACTCGAACGGCACCGGCAGCGCCTGGATCAGGTAGTGCCCGGCGCCGTACTCCAGCGTGCGCGGTCCCAGGTAAGCCAGCTTGCTGCCTTGGGCAATGATCACCAGGCTTGGCTCGTAGAGCTGCGGACCACGGGCGATGTCCTCGCTGCACCGCAGGACTTGTACCCCAGGCAGCGAGGTCGGGATAAAACCGTCACGGGTCGCCAGAGGTTCGATCAGCGAAACCAGCGCCGCGTTGGCATCGAGATGGCGGGTCAACAACATGATGAAAACTTCACGAAAAAATGGATGGGAACATCATCGCAGGTCTGGCGTCACATAGAACCAATCCACGGCCAAGGGCGGAGGATTAGGCATGACACCCGTAGGAATCGTCATCGCCGTGCACGGACCGTACTCCCACAATGGAACCCTACCGTTCACTGCTTAGCGAGGTCCATCATGTACACAGCCATCGGATATGCCGCCCAGTCGGCCACCACTCCCCTCGCCCCCATGAAATTCGAACGTCGCAGCCCGCGAGCCGACGATGTGGCGATCGACATTCTCTACTGCGGCGTCTGTCACTCCGACATCCATCAGGCCCGCAATGAATGGGGCATCGCCGTTTACCCGCTGATGCCCGGCCATGAAATCATCGGCAAAGTCACCGCCGTCGGCGCGGACGTCACCCGCTATAAAGTCGGCGATCTGGTCGGTGTTGGCTGTATGGTCGACTCCTGCCGCGAGTGCGAAGCCTGTCATGCCGACCTGGAGCAATACTGCTACCAAGGCATGACCCAGACCTACGCCAGCCCTGATCGCATCAGCGGCGGCCACACCATGGGCGGTTACTCCAACAGCATCGTGGTCAAGGAGCACTTTGTGCTGCGCATCCCGGCAGCACTCGACCCGGCCAGTGCCGCGCCGATTCTTTGCGCGGGCATCACCACCTACTCGCCGCTCAAGCACTACGGCGTGAAGGCCGGCGACAAGGTCGGCGTGCTAGGCATGGGCGGACTCGGCCACATGGGCATCAAGTTCGCCAAGGCCATGGGTGCAGAAGTGACACTGTTCACCCGCTCGGCCAGCAAGGCCGAAGAAGCCCGTCGCCAGGGCGCCGACCATGTGATCGTGTCCACTGACGCCGAGCAGATGGCCGCCGCGGCCGGACGCTTCCACTTCCTGCTGGACACCATTCCGGTGCAGCACGACCTGAACCCCTACCTCAGTACCCTGCGATTCGACGGTGTACACATCCTGGTGGGCCTGGTCGAGCCGATCGATCCACCAGTCCATGCGGCCAACTTGATCATGGGTCGTCGCGTCCTGGCCGGCTCGTTGATCGGCGGTATCGCCGAAACCCAGGAAGTGCTGGACTTCTGCGCTGAACACAACATCAGCTGCGACATTGAAATGCTCGACATCCGCCAGATCAACGAGGCCTACAGCCGCATGATCGCCGGGGACGTGAAGTACCGCTTCGTCATCGACATGGCGACGCTCAAGGCCTGACGTTCGTCAGACCTTGGCGCCCAGTTCCGCCGACAGCCGGGCTGTGACCCCTTTGACCAGGGGAATCAGCTCGGCCATCTTTTCCAGCGGCATGTACGGCACAGTGCTGGCGATGCTGATACCGGCGACGATGCGCTTGCCGGCATCACGGATCGGCGCCGCCACACAGCGAATCGACGGTTCGTTGTCTTCCAGGTCGAAGGCATAGCCCCCCGCCACGTACTCCAGCATCCGTTGCTGGAACTGTTCCCAGGATTGCTCCTGATGCTGGGGCCAGAACTGATGCTTCCCACCCGCCGGCAGGCTGATTTCATACAGCCGCTGCCATTGTTCCTGAGTGTCATCGAGCATCAGCGCCTTGCCGATCCCGGTGCGTGCCAACGGCATGCGATGGCCCACGCGCGAGCGCATTTCCGGGCCGTTACGCCCCGGATTCTTCAGCAGGTACAAGACTTCGTCGCCCTCGCGAATCGCCAGGTGAACGGTGTCCCCGGTCAACGCCGACAGCTCGTCCAGGTACGGCCCCGCCAGGCTCACCAGTGGCAGTTCTTCCCGGGCCTGGAAGCCCAACTCGATCAACTTCGGCCCCAGCAGGTAACCCACTTGCGGCACCACGCGCAGGTAACGTTCGTCCACCAGGCAACTGGCCAGGCGATGGGTGGTGCTGCGGGTGGTGCCGATCAGCCGGGCGATTTCCTTCAAGTCACGGGCGCCGCTGGCGACCGCCTGGACCACGCCCAGACCACGCAGCAATGTCTGCGTGCCTGTTGGTGCGGCGTCCTTGGTGATTTTTGGATCGTCTTGCTGCATAGCCGGCCTTCAACAGTGAGCGGGGAACGGGCGGCATTATGGTCGCCCGCCCCGTCGGACTACAACTCGATGCGCTCGACCTTCCCGACCAGCAGGATGTAGGACAGCGCGCCAGCCAATGCCAGGACCGAGATATAGGTAATGGCCGGGGCGAACGAATCGCCGCTGGCGAGGAAGCCAATCACGATCGGCGTGGCGATGGCCGCCAGGTTACCGATGAAGTTGAACACCCCGCCGGTCAACCCGAGCAGTCGTGCCGGCGCCAGGGTCGACACCAGCGACCAGGTGATCGACGCCAGGCCATTGCCGAAGAACGCCAGGGCCAGGAAAGCGATCACCAGTGGCGTCGACTCGACAAAGTTGGCGCCGATGATCGAGGTCGAGATCAGCAACCCGCCAATGATCGGCAGCTTGCGCGCGAACCCCACGGTGGCGCCGCGACGAATCAACCAGTCGGAGAAGAACCCGGAGCACAGCACGCCGACAAACGCCGCGAGGAACGGCAACGACGCCAGCAAGCCGGACTTGATGAAGTCCATGCCGCGATACTTCACCAGGTAGGTGGGGAACCACGTCAGGAAAAACCACAGCGTGGAGTTGAGGCAGAACTGCCCCAGGTAAATGCCCCACAACTTGCGTTGCGTCAGGACGATGCCCAGGTCGGACCAACTGAATTTCGCCTTGACCTTGGCGGTATCGGCCTGGATATCCACCAGCCCGCCGCCTTCGCGGATCAGCTCGATTTCAGCGGCATTGGCGCCTTTGAAATCCCGGGGCTCGCGATACACCGCGTACCAGATCACCGCCCAGAGAATGCCCACCGCGCCCGTGGCGACAAACACCATGTGCCAGCCGAAGGCGTGTTGCAGCCAGGCCAATACCGGCGTCAGGAAGGCTAGCCCGACAAATTGTCCGGAGGTGTAAAAACCGATGGCCGTGGCCCGCTCGCGCTCGGGAAACCAGGTGGTCACCACACGGCTGTTGATCGGATAAGCCGGTGCTTCCAGGGCTCCGACCGCCATGCGCAGCACGAACAACGCGATGAAGCTGGCGGCGAACCCCAGCATCACCGTGGCCACCGACCACAACAGCAATGCCACGCTATAGAGAATGCGCGGCGGCACCCGGTCCACCAGCCAGCCACCGGGAATCTGCATGGCGGCGTAGGTCCAGCCGAACGCCGAGAAAATCAGCCCGACATGGATTGGATCGATACCCAGGTCGCTGGTCAGCGCGGGAGCGGCAATCGAGAGGTTGCTGCGGTCCAGGTAATTGATCACCACGGTGATGAACAGCAGGACCATGATGAAAAAACGCTTGCGGCTGGGCGTCACCAACGACGCCTGCGCGCTCAGGGTGTGCGCTTGCATGTGAGGTGCCTCTTTTTATATTTGTCGAATATGGCAAAGGTGGAGCAAGCCCCTGTGGAAGCAAGGCTTGCCCGCGATACAGGCGATGGGTTTTCCAGTCGGACCGCGTCATCGTTCATCGCGGGCAAGCCTTGCTCCCACAGGATTCCATGGCTTACACAGGGTGATCAGGCGTGACTCACCACTCGGCAAAACTGCCATCGGCATGGCGCCAGATCGGGTTGCGCCAGCGGTGGCCGATGGCCGCGCGTTCGATGACGTATTCCTCGTTGATCTCGATGCCCAGGCCCGGGCCATTGGGGATCTTCACGAAGCCCTTGTCGTAGTCGAACACCTGCGGATCCTTGATGTAGTCCAGCAGGTCGTTGCTCTCGTTGTAGTGGATGCCCAGGCTTTGCTCCTGGATGAACGCGTTGTAGCAGACCGCATCCAGTTGCAGGCACGCCGCCAGGGCGATGGGGCCCAGCGGGCAGTGCAGCGCCAGCGCCACGTCGTAGGCCTCGGCCATGTTGGCGATCTTGCGGGTTTCGGTGATGCCACCGGCGTGGGATGCGTCCGGCTGGATGATGTCCACGTAGCCCTCGCTGAGCACGCGCTTGAAATCCCAGCGGGAAAACAACCGCTCGCCCAGGGCAATCGGCGTGCTGGTCAGCGGCGCCAGTTCCTTGAGGGCTTCGTAGTTTTCGCTGAGCACCGGCTCTTCGATAAACATCAGTTTGTAGGGGTCGAGCTCCTTCATCAGCACCTTGGCCATCGGCTTGTGCACGCGGCCGTGGAAGTCCACGCCAATGCCGACGTTCGGCCCGACCGCATCGCGCACCGCCGCCACGTTGGCCAGGGCCAGATCGACTTTCTCGAAGGTGTCGAGGAACTGCAGCTCTTCGGTGCCGTTCATCTTCACTGCGGTGAAGCCCCGCGCCACCGCCTCTTTCGCCGCGCGAGCGGTGTCCGCCGGCCGGTCGCCGCCGATCCACGAATACACACGGATCTTGTCCCGCACCTGGCCGCCCAGCAGGTCGCTGACCGACACGCCCAGGGCCTTGCCCTTGATGTCCCACAACGCCTGGTCGATGCCCGCCAGGGCGCTCATGTGAATGGCCCCGCCGCGGTAGAAGCCGCCGCGATAGAGCACGGTCCAGATGTCTTCGATGTTGCGGGGGTCTTTGCCGATCAGGTAGTCGGACAACTCCTCGACGGCAGCCGCCACCGTGTGGGCACGGCCTTCGACCACAGGCTCGCCCCAACCGGTCACGCCCTCGTCGGTCTCGACCTTGAGGAAGCACCAGCGCGGCGGAACGATAAACGTGGTCAGCTTGGTGATTTTCATCTTGTTGTCTCTCTTGTCAGATGCAGCGCACGGGGCGCTGGAAAAGTCTTCAGTTCAAGGCATTCCATGCGGCCACATAGGCCTTGGCGCGCACCGCCACTTCATCCGCTGTCAGGCCCGGCTTGAACAATCCGGAACCGAGGCCGAAACCCTTGACGCCGGCTTCGACGAACACCGCCATGTTGTCCGGCGTAATCCCACCCACCGGCACCAGCACGGTCCCGGCCGGCAGCACCGCGAGCCAGGCCTTGACCACCGCCGGGCCCATTTGCTCGGCGGGAAACATCTTCAGCACATGGGCGCCCTCGGCCAGTGCGGCAAAGGCTTCGGTGGGCGTGGCGACGCCTGGCGACAAATACAAGCCCGCCGCTTTCGCCGCACGCAGCACCTTCGGATCGCTGTGGGGCATGACGATCACTTGGCCACCGGCGGCTTTCACCTGTTCCACCTGTTCCGGCGTCAGCACGGTGCCGGCACCGATCAGGCAATCGGCGGGCAAGGTACTGCGCAGGATGCGAATACTTTCGTACGGTTCGGGGGAATTGAGCGGTACTTCGATGACGCGAAATCCGGCGCTGTACAGGACTTCGCCGATGGCCGCCGCCTCTTCGGGACGCAGGCCACGCAGGATCGCGATCAACCCGTTGTGCGCCAGTGCTTGTGTGAGCATGTCAGACCTCCAGTCAGGTTCAGGGGGCGGTGGAATCGAGCAACCCGGCCGCCACGGCCAGTTGCCACAAACCGCGTTCGGTGGCCTGTTCGGCCAGGACCACCCGGGCGAAGCCGCAGGCGTCGAGGGCCCGTTGATAACGGACACAGAGTTGGGAGTTGCCGATCAGCACCACCGTCGGCAGGTGCAGGCTGTCGCGGCGTCGGCGTTGTACCTGGGCCAGCGCTGTCAGCTCATGGCCGATCAACAGGCCCGAGAGGTAGTCCGCTTGGGCGCTGGCGCCCAACTCGCCGGTCAAGCCCAGGCTGCGGGCGCTGAACACGGTGGACAACGGGCCGATCTGACCGTCCACCGACAACGCCACTTGCACGCCGCGATCAAAGGCCACGCCATCGAAGGTCACACTCCGTTGCTGGGTGCGACCGAGAATGCTGTGGTCACTGAGCACGGCGAAGATCTCGCCGGTCATGAAGGTATCGAAATGCACGATGCGGCCATCGGCCACTTCCACCCATTTCGAATGGCTGCCGGGCAGGCCGATCAGCACCGCTTCGTCCGGCAGACTGTGCAAGGCACCGAGCACTTGGGTTTCTTCGCCGCGCATGACATTGGGCAAGCGCGAACGCTGAATCACGCCTGGCACGATGTGCACATCGACACCGCGAAGGCTGCGAACGGTTTGTAGGGAATGTCCGAGATTGGCGACGTTGGCGGGTGTGTCGCAGTACGGCGCTTCACGCCAGCCCTGAGCACTGCCGACCATGCCACAGGCAATGACAGGCAAGCCTGGCTGGGCATCGAGCCAGTCGCCGCAGGCCTCGTCGAAGGCCAACTCGAAACCGTCGATGCACACCTGGCCGGCCACGTTTCGCGGCCCGGACGGCAACTGCATGATCCCCGACGACAGCGAACGCTGCTCGAGCACCTCGCCACCGGCAGCGAGTTTGTAAGCCCGTAATGAGGTGGTCCCCCAATCGAGCGCGATCAATTGCGCCTGCATCCGCTTCACCTGTTTTGTTTTTTGGCAGTGAGTGAGACGGACTATAAACCTGGGATCAACTAAATCTCAATATATAAATATCACTCCCATATATTGGGACAAAAATACATCACCTACAAAGCCAATCGCCATCCGTCCAAGACCCTGCTACGTTTTCTGGCCGGACGCCAAACAACTAGGGAAAAAGTGATGGGACAACTGCTGAAAATCCTCGGCCGCACGTCTTCGATCAACGTCAGAAAAGTGCTGTGGACCTGCCAGGAACTGGACATCGCCTACGAGCGCGAAGATTGGGGCATCGGCTTCGCCTCGACCCAGGACCCGGCGTTCCTGGCCTTGAATCCCAATGCCCAGGTGCCGGTGATCATTGATGAGAACGGCGTGTTCTGGGAATCCAATACCATATGCCGCTACCTGGTGGGCAAGCATGGGCCCAGCGATCTGCTACCTGTCGAGCCTGCCGCCCGGGCGCGAATCGAACAGTGGATGGATTGGCAAGCCACGGAGCTCAACCCGTCCTGGGGCTACGCCTTCCACGCCCTGGTGCGCAAGAATCCGGACTTCCAGGACCCACAGCGCATCGCCGCCGGCATCAAGGGCTGGAACGAGAAGATGGGGTTGCTGGAGCAGCAGTTGAACCGCACCGGCGCCTACGTGGCCGGTACGGCGTTTTCCCTCGCGGACGTGCTCATCGGCCTGTCCGTACACCGGTGGCGCCAGGCGCCCATGGAGCGTCCCGACTATCCAGCCGTGGCGGCCTACTGCAAACGCCTCGAGCAACGACCGGGGTTTGCCGAGTACGCGTCTGCCGCACACTCATGAAGTGCTCAGTGGCCGTTAGCGAAATCCCGTAGCACCTTGCCGTCCATTCGGTAGCGCACCCATTCTTCCTGGGGTTGCGCGCCGAGGGATTTGTAGAACTCGATGGCCGGTGTGTTCCAGTCCAGCACGCTCCATTCGAAGCGACCGCAATCGTTGTCGCAGGCGATCTTCGCCAGGTGGCGCAACAGCGTCTTGCCCGCCCCGCCACCGCGCTGCTCAGGCGTGATGTACAGGTCTTCGAGGTACAAGCAGTTACTGCCCAGCCAAGTGGAATAACTGAAGAAAAACACCGCGAAACCAATCGGCACGCCATCACGCAGGCAGATCAGCCCGTGGGCGGTCGCGCCTTCGCTGAACAGGCTGCGCTCGATGTCGGCCACACTGGCGATGACTTCGTGGCGGGCTTTTTCGTAATCGGCCAACTCGGTGATGAAGGCAAGGATTTGAGGCGCATCGCTGGGTTGCGCAGGACGGATCTCGATCGACATGAACAGGCCTTGTAGCCAATTGAAAGCGCCATACTAAGCCGCTGCGCGGCGCTCGTCACATACCGATCCAACTATTTGATCGTCGACGCGAGCTTCTTTCACAAGTGCCGTTCGTCGCGCCCGAGGCACCAACTCAAAACCACCACGGCCCAAGATCGGGTAAGCATTCTGAAAAATGGAGGCGACACCATGATCACTTCAAGGCTGACTGCATTCACACTCGCCACGCTGTTGTCTTCGGTGGCTTTCGCGGCGTCCACTTCCGGCACCGGCCCCACCGACCCGGTACAGGCGCCCAATTCTCCAGCCACGCAAGGCCTGCCCAAGCTGAACACCGACGGCACCGGCGGCGGCCTGAACAATGGCCAGCCACCTGCCACCGGCACCGATCCACGCGTGCAGGGTAATGACATGGGACGCCAGGGCGGCATGAATACGCCTGACTCCACCGCCCCTGACAACGCCGAGACCGGCGTGGGTTCGAAAACCACGACCGGTGGTTCGGGCTCCGAAGGTGGCGCTGCCAGCCAGTAAGCAGCTTCTGCCCGGACACTTGAGGAGGAAAATCCCATGCCTCGTGGAAGCAAAGACAAATACACCAGCGAGCAAAAGCGCAAAGCCGCGCACATCGAGCAAAGCTACGAGAAAAAAGGTGTATCGGAGAACGAAGCCGAGGCACGGGCCTGGGCGACGGTAAACAAACAGTCCGGTGGCGGCGAACGCTCTGGTGGCTCGGGAAAGACTAAACCGGCTGAGCAAAAGAAAACCGACCGCAAGGAATCGGCCCGCCGCGCCGCCAAGACCCGCGAAGGTCACCCGCGCAGCAGCAAGGCCTCCCATGGGACCCAGACTGTGGACAGCCTGATGAAGGAGGCCCGGGCGAAAAACATTCCCGGACGGTCGAAGATGCGCAAGCAGGAGTTGGTCGAAGCGTTGCGCAAAGCGGGGTGATTGTTGGCGTCAGGGAGGACGCCATCGCGAGCAAGCTCGCTCCCACATGGGATCGGCGCTGTGTCGCGATGTTGTGCCGGACACAAAAACCTGTGGGAGCGAGCTTGCTCGCGAAAGCGGTGGGTCAGCTTGCATCAATGCCGAATGTGCCACCGCCTTCGCGGGCAAGCCCGCTCCCACATTGTTGGGTCTGCATCAGGTCAAAAAACCGGGCTTGCCCGTGGGCAGCCCGGCCGACGCAAGCTTCAGCGCTGCTTCAACCGGTCAATCACCACCGCCAGCAACAGGATCGAGCCGCGGATGACGTATTGATAGAAGGTGTCGATGTTCTTCAGGTTCATCGCGTTTTCGATGATCGCCAGAATCAGCACACCCGCAATGACATGGCGAATCATGCCGATGCCACCGCTCAACGACACCCCACCCAGCACGCAGGCCGAGATCACCGTCAATTCGAAGCCCTGGCCGATCATCGGCTGGCCCGAGGTCATGCGCGACGCCAGGATGACCCCGGCCAAGGCGCCGATCAAGCCATGCACGGCGAAGATGATGATCTTGGTGCGATCGACGTTCACCCCTGCCAACAACGCCGCTTCCTGGTTGCCACCGATGGCCATGGTGTTGCGCCCGTAGGTGGTGTAGTTCAGCAGCCAGCCGAAAAACAGGAAGCAGGCGATGGTGATCAGGATCGGCACCGGCACGCCGAACAATTGGCCGTTGCCGAACACGAAGAACGATTCCTGCGAGACACCCACCGCCTTGCCGTTGGCAAAGATGTAGGCCAGGCCACGGACGATCTGCATGGTCGCCAGGGTGGTGATCAAGGCGTTGACCCGCAGCTTGGCGATGACGATGCCGTTGATCAGGCCAACGATCAGCCCCATCGCCAGCGCCGCGCTGACGCCGAGGAACACGCTGTTGGTGTCGCGCATCACCACCGCTGCGACCACGCCGGCACAGGCAATCACCGAACCGACCGACAAGTCGAAGTGCCCGGACGCCAGGCAATACAACATGGTGCACGCGGCGATGCCGGTGGTGGAAATCGCCAGGCCCAGGCCGCGCATGTTCAACGGCGACAGGAAGTTGTCGATCATCAAGGTGCAGAGCACGAAGATACCGATGGCCGCCAGCAGCATGACCCAGTCATCCAGGAAACGGCGCAGGTCCAGGGGTTTGCGTGCCGTCGGCAGTGCATTGTTTTGAATGGTCATGATTTACCTCTCAGTTCGCCGCGTCGGCAACGCGTTGGCGCGGCAGCGCCAGTTGCAGCAGGTTGGATTCGTTGGCCTGGTCACGCGACAGCTCGCCGCGCATGGCCCCTTCGCAAAGCACCAGGATTCGGTCGGAAATGCCCATCACTTCCATCAGGTCGCTGGACACCACAATCACCGCGATGCCATCGGCCGCCAGGTTGTGGATAATCTGGTAGATCTCCGCCTTGGCGCCGATATCGATGCCACGGGTCGGTTCGTCCAGCAGCAGGACTTTCATCGGCATCGACAGCCAGCGACCGAGAATCGCCTTCTGCTGATTGCCGCCGGACAGGTACATGATTTTCTGGCTGGCCGCCGGGGTCTTCACCTTCAGCGACTTGATCTGCTTGTCGGCATTGCCCCGCTCCCAGTCGCCGCGCAGCAGGCAGCCGAGCGCGGAATGGGCCGGACGGGCACTGATGTTGATGTTCTCGCCCACGCTGCCCAGTGGGATGATGCCTTCCTTCTTGCGATCTTCCGGGCACAGCAGCACGCCGGCGGCAATGGCATCCCGTGGCGAACGCAGCTTCAACTCCTTGCCATGCAGCAGGAGGCTTCCCTCGCTCTGGCGCTCCAGGCCACTGAGCAAGCGAAACAGCTCGGTACGACCGGCACCGACCAGCCCGAACAGTCCGAGGATTTCACCCTTGTGCACCTGGAAACTCACCGGTTCGCGCAAGCCCGGCCCCAGCAGGCTCTTCACCTGCAGCGCCACATCGCCGCGCTCCCGAGGGCGGTAATCATAGATGTCCTGGATATCGCGACCGACCATGCACGTGACCAACTGATCGTGGGTCAGCTCGCTCATGTTTTCGAAGGTCCGGACATAACGACCGTCCTTGAATACCGTCACCGCGTTACAGATACGGAACACTTCTTCCATGCGGTGGCTGACGTACAGCACCACTTTGCCCTCGTCTCGCAAGCGGGCGATGATCGCCATCAAACGGTCGATTTCCCGAGCCGACAGGCTACTGGTGGGTTCGTCGAAGGCAATGACGTGGGCGCCACGGGACAAGGCCTTGGCGATTTCCACCAATTGGCGCTGGCCGAGGGACAGGCGACCGACTTTTTCCTGTGGGTCGATTTCGTCGGCCAGGCCTTTGAGTAGCGTCAGCGCCTGCTGGCGCAGCACGCCACGGTTGACCAGGCCGAAACGCGCCGGCAAATGGCCGAGAAACAGGTTTTCAGCGACGGTCATTTCCGGCACCAGGTGCAGCTCCTGGTGAATCACCGCCACCCCGCTGGCGATGCTGTCGGCGGTGCCTTTGAAGGCCATCGTCTGTTCGCCGATCTGCAGGTCGCCGCTGCTCGGGATGTAGGCGCCACCGAGGATCTTCAGCAACGTGGACTTGCCCGCGCCGTTCTCGCCCATCAAGGCATGCACCTGCCCCGGATGCGCGACGAAACTGATATTGGCCAGCGCCTGCACGCCGGGAAAGGATTTGCCGATCCCGTTGAACCGCAAGCTGCCGCCGATGTTGTGTTGCCGTGTCGCTGTTTGCGCTTGCATAACCACCTCGAACTTACAGAGATCAAGCGACCCCGCCACTCATGTGGCCAGGGCCGCTTTTGAATCAACCGACCGTCAGTTCCACAGGCCGATCTTTTCCAGCTCCTGCTTGAAGTTCTCCCGAGTGATCAGCGTCACCTCGTCCATGGCGGTGTACTTCGGCGGTTCCTTGCCGGTGGTGATCCACTCGTACATCATTTCGGCGGTCTTGTAGCCTTCGATGTGCGGGCTTGGCAGCATCGAACCAAAGAAGCCGCTGTCAGGTTTCTTCAATTCACCGATGGCGTCGGTGCCGTTGATGCCGATGCCGATTACATTGGCCGCCTTGAACCCGGCCGCTTCGGTGGCGCGCACGCCGCCCAGCACGGTGTTGTCGTTCATGCCGCCGATGATCAGGTTTTTCGCAGCGCTTGGCAGCTTCACCAACGCCGAGTTGGTGGAGTCCATGCTACCGGGTACGTCGAGGGTCTTGAGCGCCGAATAAAGGATGTGGTCTGCCGGCATCCCGGCCTTCTTCAAGGCATCGACCGAACCGTCGGTGCGCTTCTTGCCGGTGTCCAGCTCGTTGAAGGTGTTGATCACCGCGTAGGTATCTTTCCACTCCCAGTTGCGCTTTTTCGCTTCGGCGGCCATGGCGGCGCCCTGCTTCTGACCCACCTCGAACGCGGCCATGCCCAGGTACGGCACGTCCTCCATGAATTTGCCGTTGGCATCGACGAACCGGTCGTCCACGGCAATCACCTTGAGATCGTTGAGCTTGGCCTTGGCCATGATGGCCGGGCCGAGGGACACGTCCGGCGGGCAGATCACAAAGCCCTTGGCACCGTTGGCGGCCAGGCTGTCGATGGCCGAGAGGGTCTTCTCGCCGTCAGGCACGGCGATCTTGATCAACTCGAAGCCTTTGTCCTTGCTCGCCTTCTCGGCGAACGCCCATTCGGTCTGGAACCAAGGCTCCTCGGCCTGCTTGACCAGGAAACCGATTTTTACGGGATCGGCCGCCAGCAAGCTGCTGCTGAGGCTGACCGCGGTGACCGCCAGGGCGGCGCGACACAGGGAACGGATCCCACGACGATGATTCATAGTTGACTCCTTGTTTTTTTTATTGAAAGCCAAACGTCCAGGGTCTGCTCCACCGACGGTGGAAGTGCGCAGGCTGGGCGGTTACATCAAGTTGCTACACAGCATAGGCCTAAATAGTCATATCGTATGATGATTGGATTACAGGCGAAGTTTCCCACTGCAATCCAGGAATATTCAGTCGTGGTACATGACCGAACGTCCTCCATCGATGGTGATGCATGAGGCATTGATAAACGGTGCTTCATCACTGGCCAGGAACACGGCCGTCATTGCCACTTCGATCGGTTGCCCGACGCGCCGTGGCGGGTGCAGATCCAGCGCACGCTGGCGTTCGGCATGGGGATCGGCAAAGCCGTTCCAGTAGTCGACGTTCAGTTGGGTTTCGATGTACCCCGGGGCGATGGCGTTGACGCGTACCCCTTTGGGCGCGTATTCGATGCCCAGGGCGCGGGTCAGGCCCAGCAGGCCGTGCTTGGCCACCGGGTAAGGAAAACAGCCGGGGATGATGTGGGACGAATGGACGGAGGCAATGTTGATGATGCTGCCCACGCCCTGCTCGATCATCTGTGGCAGCACCGCCTTGCAACCGTACCAGGCACCATCCAGGTCGATGGCGAAGCAACGGCGCCAGTCCTCTTCGGTCATTTCCAGCGGGTCACGGAAGACATTGACGCCGGCGCAGTTGACCAACACATCGATGCGGCCGTGCAGCTCGACGGCACAACGGGCCATGGCCTGCAAGTCCTGCTGCTTCGACACATCGGCCTGCAGTGCGTGCACATCGGCGCCGCGTTCACGCCAATGGGCGGCCACCGCCTCGACTTTCTGCGCCTGGATATCACTGATCACCAACCGGGCCTGTTGCGAAGCGAATGCCGCGACGATGGCTTCGCCAATGCCTTGGGCGGCACCGGTCAACAGCACCACCTTGTCCTTCAGGCGTTCGCCCTTGGGTGGCTCCGGCACGGGTGGCAAGACCAAAGGCTCAGCCATGGCTCAAGGCTCCTTTGCGCAGGCACGACAAAACCCGGGCATCCACCGATGACCGGCGCGAAGGCGTTTGAAAGAACAGTGGCCGGCGTACGCCGTCGGGGCGTACGGGGAAAGATCGTTGCATCACTTCACCTGTTTTGTTTTTTTAGTGTGAGTGCGTATTGCCGATGGAGCCGACTATAAACCCGGCTGCCAAATAATCTCAATATATATATTTACATCCCATATTTTGGGATTCAGCCAGCAAACCTTGTACAGGCCACGCCAGGCACGTCGACACGCATCGACAGCACGGCACCGTCCAGCGGATGACCCAATGGGCTCGCCGCGCTGGTGATGTACAACGTCTTGAGGTCTTCACCGCCGAATACACAACTGGTCGGGCGGCTGACGGGCAATTCGATCACCCGATCAACCTGCCCGTCCGGGGTCAGCCGCAACAGGCAACTGCCGTCCCAGCGGGCGTTCCAGATATACCCTCGGGCATCCATCGCCGAGCCATCCGGGCCGCCACGGGGGTGCGGACCGAACCAGACCTCGGCAGGCGCCAGGTTGCCTTCCGGGTAAATAAAGTGCCGATACACCGTGCCATCCAGGCTGTCGCCGAAATACACCGTGGTGCCATCGGGGCTCCAGAGCAGGGTGTTCGGGATGCCCAGCCCGCGCAACAAGGGCAGGACCCGGCCATCACTCCCGACGCGAAACAGGCCGCCGGACCGGTGCTCGATCGGCAAGTCCTCGCCTTCGGCACCGATGTTGTTTTGCATCGTGCCGAGCCAGAGTTGACCCTGGGGGTCGCAACGGGCCTCGTTGGCGCGATTGCCTGGCTGGGGGTCGGCCATGCACAGCAATGTCAGGCGCGGTTCCAGGCCCGGCGAATCAAGATCGAGGCGGTAGACGCCACTGCTCAGGGTCACCAGCGCGTCGCCACTTTGGGTAGGTATAAAAGCGGAAACATGCTCGGGCATCTGCCAGATCTCCACATTGGCGCCGATCAGCCGCAGGGCCTGCTTGCCGGCGATATCGACCCAATACAAGGCTTGGGTCGGCGCATCCCAGAACGGCCCTTCGCCCAATTTCGCCCGGTGTTCCGTCACAGCCGTCCACTTCATTGAAACCTCCCGTTCCCGACTTGCCCGGCGGCGTCTGTTCGACCCGCCATGACATTGGGGTAAAAGCGTTTGATCGCCAGGTCGGCGTTATCGATCAGCGTCATGCAGGCCCAGACACCCCGCGCCGCGTCACGGGCGGCGATGGCGTCGGCGATGTCCTTGTGGATGGGCAAGGTGCGGCGCAGTTCATCCGGGTCGGCCGCCGACACCTCGAATGACACCGCCAGCAGCGCCCCCAGGGCCGGGACCATTTGTTCGATGAATTGATTATGACTGGCGGCCAGAATGCACTCGTGGAAAAACTGGTCCGCGCGGTTGTAATCGGCGCCGCTGTCCACCGCCCGTTCCAGCGCATGGTAGGCCAGGCGGATCGCCTGCACCTGGTCGGCGGTGGCCCGCTCGCAGGCCCAGCGCACCGCCATCGGCTCGATGGTACGGCGCAGGTCCAGCAAGTCATCGACGAAGTTTTCCGGCAGGCCGCTGCGGGACAGCCAGCCCACCACTTGGGGGTCGAACAGGTTCCAGCGGCGCACCGGCAACACCCGCGTGCCGACTTTCGGCCCGACTTCCAGCATCCCTTTGGCCACCAGGGTCTTGATCGCCTCGCGAATCACCGTGCGACTGACGCCCAGTTGCTCGCCCAGGTCCGCTTCGACCTTGATGGTTTGCCCAGGCTTGACCTGGCCGGCGGCTATCCAGCCCCCCAGCCAATCGACGGTCGATGCATGAAAACTGCTGGACATGAAAACCCCGCGGGCCACTCTTATTGGAGGCCCACGCTAATCATCATATGATTGGGTGTCAATTTGAATTTCACTTGGCCACTGTAGGAGCGGGCTGGCTCGCGATAGCGGTGGGTCAGTCAAGAAGAGGCTGGATGTGCCGACGCCTTCGCGAGCAAGCTCGCTCCCACAGGGTCTGGTGGCGTACACAAATATTGCAGGCACCCCAAATTCACTGTGGGAGCGAGCTTGCTCGCGATAGCGGACGTCCAGTCAACACAGATATTGGATCAACCATCGCTCCCACAAGGGCTCAGGGTTCCAGGCCTATCGGGAAGAACACGCCACCACTCCACACGCCCAACCAGCGCTGCCCGTCGATCTCGCGACTGACCGCCAGCTCCACCAGCTGGTAGAACACATTGCGATGGACCAGCGCTTCGAGATTGCTGCGCACATGCACATACGGCGCCGGTTCCTGGGTCTGGGGATCGATCACCACCCGCAACGGGTGCTCGGCGCCAGCCTCAGTGGTTTCCTCGACATTGGTGGTGAAGCGCAACAACTGCCCTTCCCCCTGCCCTTCAACTTCGAGGGTCACGGCCACGAACGGCGCGTCATCGACCTTGATGCCGACTTTTTCCACAGGGGTAATCAGGAAGTAATCATCGCCGTCGCGGCGGATGATGGTGGAGAACAGCTTGACCATCGGTTTTCGCCCGATGGGCGTGCCCAGGTAGTACCAGGTACCGTCCCGGGCGATGCGCATGTCGATGTCGCCGCAGAAATCCGGGTTCCACAAGTGGACCGGCGGCAGGCCTTTGGTCTTGGGGATCTGCCCCAGCAAGTCATTGGCTTTTTGCGGTCCGCTCATGGTGACTCCTTGTGATTACTCGTCGCTCATCCCCAGCAGGCTGCGGGCATACTCACGCAACGGCGTGGCGATGAGGTCCTGGGGCTGTTTGTCGTGCAACGTCAGTAAACCGCCACGACTCTTGATCCGTGCAGTATCAATCAAATACTGGGTACTGGTCTCGATCAACATGATTTGAATCACGCTGGTATCGACACCGAGGCGATCCACGGCCTCTTCATCCTGCCATTCGTCGGTGTTGCCGATGCGGTTATCGGCCTTGGCGAAGCGGGTGTACAACAGGTAATGGGCACCGGCGGAACGGGCTTCGCCCATGGCCTGGTCGAGGCCTTCGGGAACACGGGCGCGACGGACCATGGGGAAATATTCGATGAAGCCATTGAAGGCTTCTTCGGCCACCACGTTGGGACGCGGATAGGCACTGCCCGGCGGAGCGAAGGCGCCCTGGGCGATGTAGATGAACGAGTCAGGCTGAATACGCAGGTTGTTCACACGACGGCTGTCGCTATGGTCCAGCAGGCCGGCGTCGCTCATGTGATAACGAACGCCCTCTCCCATGTCGCTGACATTCATACAACCGCCAAGCACCAAAACGGCCAGCAGCAAAACCAGGCTACGCATCCTACCCTCCAGAAACCGGTGTCGGAAAACCGGCGAATGGTCGTGGGATGCAGCTTTTGCGCCAGCTCATCGAGATGGGGTCAGATGTGCCCAGGGGAATGGGAAATTGC